>CAXUGZ010000297.1:0-2001 GCA_964250685.1 uncultured Sphingomonadaceae bacterium | reverse complement strand
GCCAGCCGCCAGTGCGCGGCGAGCCCGGTCGCGGCGACGAGGCAGCACGCCATCTGCGCGTCCTTGAGCACCACCGTCGCCCAGCCCAGGAACAGCGGCGCCGCGCCGACCGCGATCACCGCCGCCGCCGCCTCGTGCCGCTGCTGGCGCCCGAGCGCCGCCGCCAGCAGCCCGAGCCCGCCCCACCACGCCAGCATCTGGATCACGAAGAACGGCGCGGTGCCCGGCGCGATATGCCGCAGCAGCGACCAGGTGCGCGCCATGATCGGCGGGTGCCAGTCGCCATAGGTCCCCGCGAGCGCCTGCTCATATTGCGACACGCTGTCGTACATCGCCACGCCCGGCCAGCGCGCCGAGAAGGTGATGGCGGCCAGCAACCCCGCAGCGAGCAGCCAGGGGACGGGCGAGCGTGAGCGTCTCTCGGCCGCGCCCGCGGGCGCACGCGGCTCAATAATGGATCGCGCGCCCATAAGCGGCGAGCACGCTCTCGTGCATCATCTCGGACAGCGTCGGATGGGGGAAGATCGTCTCCATCAGCTCGCCCTCGGTGGTCTCGAGCTGCTTGGCGACGGTATAGCCCTCGATCAGCTCGGTCACCTCGGCACCGACCATGTGCGCGCCGAGCAGCTCGCCCGTCTTGGCGTCGAACACCGTCTTGACGAAGCCCTCCGCCTCGCCGAGCGCGATCGCCTTGCCGTTGCCGATGAAGGGGAACTTGCCGACCTTGACCGTATAGCCCGCCTCCTTCGCCTTGGCCTCGGTCAGCCCCACGCTCGCCACCTGCGGGCGCGAATAGGTGCAGCCGGGAATGTTGCGCACGTCGATCTGGTGCGGGTGGCCGCCGGCGATCGCCTCGACCGCGATGATGCCCTCGTGGCTCGCCTTGTGCGCGAGCCACGGCGCGCCGGTGATGTCGCCGATCGCCCACAGCCCCGCGACATTGGTGCGGCACATCGCGTCGATCACCACCTGCCCGCGCTCGGTCTTCACGCCGAGCGCCTCCAGCCCGATATTCTCGGTGTTGGGCACGATGCCGACCGCGACTATAACGTGGCTGAACTCGCGCGCCTCGCTCTTGCCGTCGGGCAGCTTGATCGTCGCGGTGACCGCGCGCCCGGGCTTCACGTCGAGCTTGTCGACGCCGTGCTTCGGCAGCACGGTCATGCCCTGCTTCTCGAACGCCTTCTGCACGAACGCGCTGACCTCGGCATCCTCGACCGGCAGGATGCGGTCGAGCATCTCCACGATCGTCACCTCGGCGCCCATGTCCGAATAGAAGCTGGCGAACTCGCACCCGATCGCGCCCGATCCGATCACAAGCAACTTGGTCGGCATCTCGCTCGGCGTCATCGCGTGGCGATAGGTCCAGATGCGGTCGCCGTCGGACTTGGCGAACGGCAGCTCGCGCGCCCGCCCGCCGGTGGCGAGGATGATGTTCTTCGCCGTCAGCTCGGTGGTGTTGTCGCCGTTTTTGACGGTCAACCTGCCCTTTCCGGCCAGCGCGCCGACTCCCTCGACCACGGTCACCTTGTTCTTCTTCATCAGCCCCTTGACGCCGGCATTGAGCTGCCCCGCCACCTTGCGGCTGCGGTCGACCACCTTGGCGAGATCGAACCCCGTCTTGTCGGCGGTGAGCCCGTACGCGGAGGCGTGGGTGAGGTAATGGTAGATCTCGGAGGTGCGCAGCAGCGCCTTGGTCGGGATGCACCCCCAATTGAGGCAGATCCCCCCCAGCCGCTCCCGCTCGACGATCGCGACGCTCAGCCCGAGCTGGCTCGCGCGGATCGCCGCGACATAGCCGCCGGGGCCCGAGCCGAGGATGACGAGATCATATTGGTCAGCCACAGGCGTCTCCGGAAAGCCCCTCTCCCCCTGTGGGAGAGGGGTTGGGAAGGGGGGTCATGCCCCGATCACGCGCGGTCGCCCATCTTCGCCGATCGCGACGAAGGTGAACAGCGCGTGCGTGACCTTGTCGTGCGTGTCGCCCTCGCGCGTGCGGCG
>CAXUGZ010000296.1:0-2014 GCA_964250685.1 uncultured Sphingomonadaceae bacterium | reverse complement strand
ACCGGCGACGGCGGCAAGAAGATCAACGTCATCAAGGAGGTCCGCGCGATCACCGCGCTCGGCCTGACCGAAGCCAAGACGCTGGTCGAATCCGCGCCGAAGGCCGTCAAGGAAGGCGTGTCGAAGGACGAGGCCGCCAAGATCAAGGCGCAGCTCGAGGCCGCCGGCGCGACCGTCGAGGTCAAGTAAGCCGGCGCATCGCGCGGGTAACTGAGCTGAGGGGCGGTCCGGCGACGGGCCGCCCTTTGGCGTTGCGACGAGCGGCGTGCGGAATTGCGGCGCGCGCAACGTCAATCGGGCATGACCGATATTGCCGCGCATCGGGCGCCGTCGCCCGCCTCCATCGCCAAGGCGCGCCTGCTCGATGCAGGCGATCCGATGCCCTGGGCCGTGACGTCGATCCTGGGCGGCGCGGACCGGTTCGGGTTCGATCGGATGGGCGGGCTGCACAACTTGCTGCTGTTCTTCGGATCGGCCGGATGGGGGCCGTGCGCCGAGGCGATCAGGCTGGCGGAGACGCACGACGCCCTGTTCGATTTCACGCGCGCCGCCTTCTTCGGCGTGACGATCGATCCGTCGGACGAGGGGAGCGGGCGGCTCGGCGGACGCGCGTCGAACATCCGCTTCTTCCTCGATTACGACAAGTCGTTCAGTACGCGGGTGGGCGCGGTCGACCCCGCCGATGGCGGGATCAGCTACACCCCGCATTGGCTGCTGGTCGGCCCCTCGCTGCAGGTGGTCGCGCGCTTTCCGCTGGAGCAGGGCGCCGACGCGATCGCGTTGACCGCGCGCATGGCCGCGCAGCCTTATGCGGGCGGCGAAGCCCCCGTGCTGGTGGTGCCCGACGTGCTGGAGCCGGACTTCTGCCGCCGGCTGATCGCGCTCTACGAGACCGGGGGAGGCACCGCATCGGGCTTCATGCGCGAGGTCGGCGGCAAGACCGTTCCGGTGCACGATCCCAAGCGCAAGCGGCGCAGCGACCATACGATCGAGGACGCGGGCGTGCGCGACGCGATCCGCGATCGGCTGGCGCGGCGCCTGCTGCCGATGATCGAGCGCGCCTACCAGTTCAAGGCGACGCGCATCGAGCGCTACATCGTCGCCTGCTATGACGGGCAGGAGGGCGGGCATTTCGCGCAGCACCGCGACAACACCACCCCCGGCACCGCGCACCGCCGCTTCGCGGTGACGATCAACCTCAACGGCGATTTCGAAGGCGGCGACCTGCGCTTCCCCGAATTCGGGCCGCGCACCTATCGCGCGCCCTTGGGGGGCGCGGTGGTGTTCTCCTGCTCGCTGCTGCACGAGGCGCGGCGCGTCACCGCGGGACGCCGCTACGCGACGCTGCCGTTCCTGTACGACGAAGCCGGCGCGGCGATCCGCGAGGCCAACCGCGAATCGCTGGTCGAAGGCGATCGCAACTACCGCGCGCACCGCCCGCCGGCGGCGGCGAGCGCCGGCTAGGCGTTCGACGCCTGTCCGAGCGAACGCTGCATGTGGACGACGTCGACCGGCCGGCCGAACTTGAAGCCCGCGCCGCGCAGCAGCCCCACCCGCGCGAAGCCGTGGCGCGCGTGGAGCGCGAGCGAGCCCGCATTGGCCGAATCGCCGATCACCGCGAACATTTCGCGGAAGCCGCACCCCGCCGCCGCGCGCAGCAGCGCGGCCAGCAGCGCGCCGCCGATCCCCTGCCCCATCGCATCGTGCCGGATGTAGATCGAATCCTCGCACGAGAAGCGATAGGCCGAACGCTCGCGCAGCTGGGTGCAATAGGCATAGCCCAGCACCTCCCCCTCGCGCGCGGCGACCAGCCATGGCCAGCCGCGCGCCTGCACCGCCTCCAGCCGGCGCGCCATCTCGTCCGCGCCGGGCGGCTCCTCCTCGAACGTGGCGATGCCGTGGAGCACGTGGTGCGCATAGAGGTGCGCGATCGCCGCGGCATCGGCGGCGCGGGCGGAGCGTATCTCCACGCTCTTGAGCCCTCGGCCCGCCGGCGGATTCATGCTCATGCGCC
>CAXUGZ010000295.1:0-2028 GCA_964250685.1 uncultured Sphingomonadaceae bacterium | reverse complement strand
GCAGCTTATACGATCAGATTGAGCGCCCGCGCGTTCTCGCCGACGCAGGCGGCGTGGATCGTGCGCGCGGCGGCGATCAGCGCGAGCGCGGCGGCGATGTCGTTGATCATCGACGGGGCGATGTCGGATTTCACCGCGAGCAGCTTGGCGCGCGCCTCGTCGCCGATCGCTATGAGGTTTTCACCGACCGCGACCAGATCGGTCAGCGCGTCGCGCTCGGCCTCGGTGCGCGCGGGATGGTCGTGCGGAAGCTGGAGCGCGGCGATATAGGCCGTGAAGCAGCGCGCATCAGCCTCCCCGCCGGCGAGCGCCTGATCGGACAGGCCGGCGAGATGCCCCGCCAAGCCCGCAAGCGCGGGCTCGTCGGGATGGTGCTTGAGTGTGATCGCAATCGCCTTGCGCGCGCAGGCGAGCCCCAGCGCCAATGCCACGGCCCCCGTCGCGCCCGCGCCCGGCGCCGGCTCGATCGATGCGATCGCGGCGAGGAAGCCGGTGATCGTCCGATCGCCGAGGCTCATCGACCCGGCGAGATGTACCGGGTGGGAAGCGGCGGCAGATCGATGTCGTCGAGCCGGATGCCGACGTTCGGGATCAACGTCTCCACGCGATCGTGCGCCTCATATTCCTCGACGTCGTGATAGATGCCGTCGGCCGGCGCGCGGTGCACGCGGATGGTGTAGCGGAGCGCATCGACCACCCAATATTCGCGGATGCCGCCGGCGGCGTAGAGCCGCGCCTTCTCGCGCAGGTCGTGCGCAATCGAGGACGACGACACCTCCACCACCAACGCCACCTGGTCCGGCCGCACCTCGCGACAGCCGAGATCCTTGGGCCAGAGCGCCAGGTCCGGCTCCAGCAGGCTCACGCCCGAGACCGCGAGCGAGGACTCGACGAACAGCGCGAGTTCGGGCGGCTTGGCGAGCACCAGCGCCTCGGTCAGCCGCGACTTCATCATCTCGTGCGGACTTGCCTTCGCCGCCGCCATCGGCACGATCTCCCCCTCGATCAGCTCCCACGCGTCGTCGTCGTCGAACACCCCCTGATCGGTCAGCGCGTACACGTCCGCCACCGTCAGCCGGGCGGGGATCAGGCCCTTCCGCACATTCTGGAAGACGGTCATGGCTGCTTCCTCTGGTCTGTCGTTCGGACCTTAGCACAGATCGGGCGGCGTCGCCTCCCTGACGAGCGCGGCGAGCGCCTCGTCGAGCGGCAGCACCTGCTGCCCCTCGCTGCCCAACCGGCGGATCGCGACCTTGCCCTCCTCCGCCTCGCGCCGCCCGACCACCAGCAAGGCGGGCACGCGCGCGAGGCTGTGTTCGCGCACCTTGTAGTTGATCTTCTCGTTGCGCGTGTCCGCCTCGACGCGCAGCCCCGCGGCGCGCAGCTTCGCCACCACGCCATGCGCATAATCGTCCGCGTCCGAGACGATCGTCGCCACCACCGCCTGGACCGGCGCGAGCCACAGCGGGAAGCGCCCGGCATGGTGCTCGATCAGGATACCGATGAAGCGCTCGAAGCTGCCGAGGATCGCGCGGTGGAGCATGATCGGGCGGTGGCGCTCGCCATCCTCGCCGACATAGCTCGCGTCCAATCGCTCGGGCAGCACGGTATCGGTCTGGATCGTGCCGACCTGCCACGTGCGGCCGATCGCGTCGGTCAGGTGGAATTCGAGCTTGGGGGCGTAGAACGCGCCTTCGCCGGGCAGCTCCTCCCAGCCATATTCGGGCCCGTCGCGCCCCGCCGCCTTGACCGCGTCGCGCAACGACTGTTCGGACCAGTCCCACATCTCCTCCGAGCCGAAGCGCTGCTCGGGCCTGAGCGCGAGCTTGATCGCATAGCCCTCGAACCCCAGATCCTGGTAGACGGTGTCGAGCAGGTCGCAGAAGATGCGCACCTCCTCCACCAATTGGTCCGCGCGGCAGAAGATATGCGCGTCGTCCTGCGTGAACTGGCGCACGCGCATGATGCCGTGGAGCGCGCCGTGCGGCTCGTTGCGGTGGCAGCAGCCGAATTCGGCCATGCGGATCG
>CAXUGZ010000294.1:0-2043 GCA_964250685.1 uncultured Sphingomonadaceae bacterium | reverse complement strand
GCGCCCATCAGGCCGAAGCAGAACATCACCATGCATTGCAGGATCGAGAATGCCCACATCGTGTCGCGCCCGCTCGCGGACACCGCCACATGGAGCGCCGCGAAGCCGATGAAGCCGAGCAAGGCCGCGTGCGAGACGCGCCGCGTACCGAGCCGTTCGACCACGCGCGAGTTGATGAACGCCGCCACTCCGATCGATCCGGCAACGCAGGCGAACATGATCGGGAACAGCCGCGGCCGATCGAAGACGTCCGCGAAGATCTGCTGGACCGAGTTGATATACGCCGTCAGCGCCCCGTAGATGAGCGTCATCGCCAGCGTATATCCGATCGAGACGCGTACCGAGAGCGTCAGGCGGAAGGCCGCGACGATGCCTCGCGCCGAGGCCGGGGTGCGCAGGTCGGGATGAAGCGTCTCGTTGAGCAGCAGCCCCGCCAGCAACGCGACCGCCGCCGTGAAAGCCGCGAGCGCGAAGAAGATCATCCGCCAGGATGCGACGAGCAATATCGCCTGGCCGAGGCTCGGCGCGATGATCGGCACCGCGAGGAAGACGATGAACGTCAGCGACATGACGCGCGCCATCTGCCGCCCGTGGAAGCAGTCGCGCACGATCGAGACGACCAGCACGCGGCTCGCCGCACTCGCGATACCCTGTAGCAGACGCGCCACGAGCATCATCGGAAAGGTCGTCGCGAGCCCGGCGAAGATGCTCGTCAGCGTGAACAGGACGAGGCTGCCCAACAGGATCGGCCGCCGCCCATAATGATCCGACAGCGGCCCGTAGATCAATTGCGCGGCGCCGAAGCCGATCATGTAGATCGCGATGATCCATTGCCGCTCGTTATCGGACCGGACGGCGAGCGCGCGTCCGATCTCGGGCAGCGCCGCCAGCATGCTGTCCGTGCCGAAGGCGTTGCATGCCATGATCGCGGCGATCAGCGGCACGAACGCGCGGAAGGAGATGCCAGGATCGGCGCCGCCGCGCTCGGGGGCGGGCATCTGCCGCGCGCGACGCTGCTTGGTGAGAATAGCCATGCCGCGCGCTATGACGCCTGTGCTGCGATGCAGCAAGAGTAAGGGCGGCCGCGAGCGCTCCGCCCGCGGCCGTCTTCGATCAGCTCTCCGCCACGGCGCGCGGCTTGCGCCCGCGCTTCTTGGGCGCTTCGGCCGTGGGGGCCGGAGCCGCGTCGGCGACGGCGCCGCCCGCGCGCGGCGTGCGGCCGAGCCCGATCTTGTGCGCCAGCGCGCGGCGCTGCTCGGCATAATTGGAGGCGACCATCGGATAGTCGCGCGGCAGGCCGTAGGTCTCGCGATAGCTCTCCGGCGTATAGCCGTGCTGCGAGATGTGACGGCGCAGCATCTTGTACTGCTTGCCGTCGATCATGCTGACGAGATATTCCGGCTTGATCGACGCGCGAAGCGATACCGCGCCCTTGGGCTTTTCGGCCTGCGGCTCGGGCACGGGTCCGTCGATCCCCTGCAGCGCGCCGAACACGCTCTGGATCAAGCCGGCAACTTCGGCCGTCGGTACGCTGTTGTTGCTGACGTGCGCCGCGACAATGTCGGCGGTAAGGGTAATAAGTTCCTGATTGTCTGAAGCCACGATTCTACTCCTGATGGAACGCGGCATATAAGGACGCGATCTGCATCCTGCCAGTAGTCATCGCGCATCAACTGCATGTTTTTGGCTGATTCCATCGTGATCTTGGCGCGGTGGGCGCGATCGCGGTGATTGGGGGCGTTCCATTGCGCGGCGCGCGCCGCTTTCCCATATCGCGCGGCATGAGCAATCGGGGAACAGGCGTGGGCGAGGACAAGATCGGGTGGCACGGGACGACGATCCTGTCGGTGCGGCGCGGCGGCAAGGTGGTGGTGGCGGGGGACGGGCAGGTCAGCCTCGGCAACACGATCATCAAGCCCAATGCGCGCAAGGTGCGCCAGCTCGGCGAGGGCGCGGTGATCGGCGGCTTCGCCGGCGCGACCGCGGACGCGTTCACCCTGTTCGAGCGGCTCGAGCGCAAGCTGGAGCAGCATCGCGGCGCAT
>CAXUGZ010000293.1:0-2062 GCA_964250685.1 uncultured Sphingomonadaceae bacterium | reverse complement strand
ATCTTCGCGCGCCACCTGGCGACGGTGCACGTGCCGCGCGGATATTATGCGACGATCCTGCCGGGCATTCCCACGATCCGGATGTTCGAGGCGCTGGCGTGCGGCATCCCGTTGGTGTCCGCGCCGTGGGACGATTGCGAGGCGCTGTTCCGCCCAGGCGAGGATTTCCTGGTCGCGCGCGACGGCGCGGAGATGACGCGGCATCTAGGCGCGCTGCGCGACGATCCGGCGCTGCGCCGGTCGGTCGCGGCGAACGGGCTGGAGACGATCCGCGCGCGCCACACCTGCGCGCATCGCGTCGACGAGCTGCTGGCGATCGTTGGGCAATTGCGTGAAGCCTCGCGTTCCGTTCGGGCTGAGCTGGTCGAAGCCCTGCCTTGTCACGTTGAGCAAGGGGAAGACGGCCCTTCGACAAGCTCAGGGCGAACGGGAGGATTGGCGCGATCCTCGTCGAGGAGCGCCGCATGAAGATCGCCTTCTACGGATCGAGCCTGCTCTCCTCCTATTGGAATGGCGCTGCGACCTATTATCGCGGCATCCTGCGCGATCTCGCCGCGCGCGGGCACGCCATCACCTTCTACGAGCCCGACGCGTTCGAGCGCCAGCAGCATCGCGACATCGACCCGCCCGAATGGGCGCAGGTGGTGGTCTATCCCGCGACCGAGCAGGCGATGCGCGGCGTGCTCGCCGAGGCGGGGGGCGCCGATATCGTGGTCAAGGCCAATGGCGTCGGCGTGTTCGATGCCGAGCTGCTGGAGGGGGTGGTCGCACGCGCGCGCCCCGATGCGCTGCGCATCTTCTGGGATGTCGACGCCGCCGCGACGTTGGACGAGATGCGCGGCGACGCGTCGCACCCCGTGCTGCGCGCCTTGCCCGAGCTCGATCTGGTGCTCACCTATGGCGGCGGGCCGCCGGTGATTGAGGCGTATCGCGGCTTCGGCGCGCGCGACTGCGTGGCCGTCTACAACGCGCTCGATCCGGCGACGCATTTTCCCGTCGCGCCCGATCCGCGCTTCGCCTGCGACCTGGCCTTCCTCGGCAATCGCCTGCCTGATCGCGAGGCGCGGGTGGAGGAGTTCTTCCTGCGCGCCGCCGCCGCGCTGCCCGACCGCGCCTTCCTGATCGGCGGCAACGGCTGGGAGAGCAAGGCGATGCCCGCCAACGTCCGCCATCGCGGGCACGTCTATACGGCCGAGCACAACGCCTTCAACTGCACGCCCGCCGCCGTGCTCAACGTCGCGCGCGACTCGATGGCGCAGGTCGGCTTCTCGCCCGCGACGCGCGTGTTCGAGGCGGCGGGTGCGGCCGCGTGCCTGATCACCGACGCATGGGAGGGGATCGAGCAGTTCCTCGCGCCCGACCGCGAGGTGCTGGTGGCGCGCGACGGGCAGGACGTGGCCGAGCATCTCGCCGCGCTGACGCCCGAGCGCGCGCGCGCGATCGGTCAGGCGGCGCTGGCGCGCGTGCTCGCCGAGCACACCTATCAGCTGCGCGGCGCGCAGGTGGACGCGCTGTTCAGCGTGCATGCCGCGCGCCAGCGGGAGGCGGCATGATGGTTACGAGCCGTCATGCCGGACGTGTTCCGGCATCCACCATGAGGCCGAAGCCGCACGCGCCGAGCTGGCGGGACGGTGGACCCCGGCACGAGGCCGGGGTGACGGTGCGGCCTGGGAGGACCGCGCGATGAAGCTCGTCGTCCTCGGGCTCAGCCTGTCCTCGTCATGGGGCAACGGCCATGCCACCACCTTCCGCGCGCTGCTGCGCGCCTTTGCCATGCGCGGCCACGACATCCTGTTCCTCGAGCGCGACGTGCCCTGGTATGCCGCGCATCGCGACCTGCCCGATCCCGATTTCTGCCGCCTCGCTTTTTATGAGGACGTGGCGGCGCTCGACCGATGGCGGGATGCGATCGCGGGGGCGGACGCGGTGATCGTCGGGTCCTACGTGCCCGACGGAGTCGCGGCCGGACGGCGGTTGCAGGATTGGGCGCGCGGCGTCACCGCCTTCTACGACATCGACACGCCGGTGACGCTCGCCAAGCTCGCGCGCGGCGACTTCGAAT
>CAXUGZ010000292.1:0-2071 GCA_964250685.1 uncultured Sphingomonadaceae bacterium | reverse complement strand
CGCAACGGCCGCATGTTCATCCTGGTCGACGACGAGGATCGCGAGAACGAGGGCGACCTCATCATCCCCGCGCAGATGGCGACGCCCGACGCGATCAACTTCATGGCCAAGCACGGGCGCGGGCTGATCTGCCTCGCGCTCGCCAAGGCGCGCGTCGACCAGCTCGGCCTGCCGCTGATGAGCCGCGACAACGGCACGCGCCACGCGACCGCCTTCACCGTCTCGATCGAGGCGAAGACCGGCGTCACCACGGGCATCTCCGCCGCCGATCGCGCGCGCACGATCGCGGTGGCGATCGACGCCGCGCAGGGGCCGGACCAGATCGTCAGCCCCGGCCACGTCTTCCCGCTGGTGGCGCGCGAGGGCGGGGTGCTGGTGCGCGCGGGGCATACCGAGGCGGCGGTCGACGTCGCGCGCCTCGCCGGGCTCAACCCCTCGGGCGTGATCTGCGAGATCATGAACGAGGACGGGACGATGTCGCGGCTCGACGATCTGGTCGCCTTCGCGCAGCTCCACGGGCTCCGGATCGGCACGATCCGCGACCTCATCGCCTATCGCCGCCGCCACGACCACCTCGTCGAGAAGCGCGCCGAATTCCGCTTCACCAGCCGCTGGGGCGGCGAGTGGACCGCGATGGCGTTCTACAACAAGGCGACGGGCGACGAGCAGCTCGCGCTCGTCAAGGGCCGCGTCGACCCGGACAAGCCCACCCTCGTGCGAATGCACGCGCACGCGCTGTTTGCCGATCTGTTCGGCGAGATGTCCAACCGCGCCGGGCTGCTGTCGGGCGCGATGGAGCTGATCGCGGAGGAGGGAGCGGGGGTGATCGTCGTGCTCAACCGGCCGATGGCGACGGGCGTGCTCAGCCGCGTGCTGGCGGGCCGCGCGTCGGGCCAGGACCTGCGCGCGATCCCCGAGCTGGAGCAGCTGCGCGATTACGGCGCGGGCGCGCAGATCCTGACCGAGCTCGGCGTGCAGGACATGATCCTGCTCACCAACTCGCGCCACATCCTGGTCGCGCTCGACGGCTACGGGCTGTCGATTGTCGGCGAGCGGCCGATCCCTGGCGCGGGCAGCGAGTGATGGCGCGCGTGCTGATCGTCGAGGCGCGCTTCTACGCGCACCTCAACGACCTGCTGCTCGAAGGCGCGCGGACGGCGATCGAGCAGGCCGGGCATAGCCATGAGACGATCACCGTGCCTGGCGCGCTCGAGCTGCCCGCGGCGATCGCGCTGGCGGCGGAGAGCGGGCGCTACGACGCGTTCGTGGCGTTGGGGGTGGTGATCCGCGGCGAGACCTACCATTTCGAGGTGGTGGCGGGCGAGAGCGCGCGCGGGCTGATGGCGCTCGCGCTCGATGGCATCGCGATCGGCAACGGCATCCTCACCGTCGAGGACGAGGCACAGGCACTCACCCGCGCGCGGCCGGACGAGAAGGACAAAGGCGGCGAGGCGGCCAAGGCCGCGCTGGCGATGCTGGCGCTGAAGGGCTCCCTCTCCCCTGCGGGGAGAGGGTTGGGGTGAGGGCTTAGAACGCGCGCAGCACCTCCAGAAACGTCTCGCCATAGTCCTCCAGCTTGCGCGCGCCGACGCCCGAGATCGTGCCGAGCGTGCGCAGGTCGCGCGGGCGCGATGCCGCCATCTCGCGCAAGGTCGCGTCGTGGAAGATCACGTAGGGCGGAACCCCGCGCTCGCGCGCCAGATCGCGCCGCCGCGCGCGCAACGCCTCGAACAGCGGATCCGCCGGGCCCTCCGCACGCTCGCGCCGTCCGCCCGCGCGCTTGGGCGGGAGCACCACCGCCACTTCGTCCTCGCCCTTCAGGATCGGCCGCGCCGCCGGGCCGAACGACAGCCCGCCATATTCGTCCGCGCGCAAGGCGTCGCGCGCGAGCAGCGCGCGCGCCACCGGCTTGACCAGCTTCATCTCGTCCTCGCCGGCGATGCCGAACACCGACAGGCGGTGGTGGTTGAAGCCGATCACCTTGTCGGTCTCGCGCCCCGCGAGCACGTCGGCCAGGTGGGTGATGCCGAAGCGCATCTCGGTGCGGAAGGCGGCGGAGAGCAGTTTGCGC
>CAXUGZ010000291.1:0-2100 GCA_964250685.1 uncultured Sphingomonadaceae bacterium | reverse complement strand
GAGTTCGGCCATACGCGCCACCACCGCACCTCGTTCGGCGACCTGTTCTCGCTGCTGTCAGACGGGAGCGAGCGCCTCGTCGCGCAGCCCGCGCCAGACGCGCAGCGCCTGGACGGTCTCGAAGGCGTCGTGTACGCGCACGATCTGCACGCCCTGCGCGGCGCCGAGTAAAGCCAGCGCGACCGATCCGCCGAGGCGCCGCTCGACCGGCGCCTCGGCGGCGAGCGCGCCGATCAGCCGCTTGCGGCTCGCGCCCAGGACGAGTCCGCAGCCCAGCCCGTGGAACAGCGACAGCCCGTTGAGCAAGGCGAGGTTGTGGCGCAGCGTCTTGCCGAAGCCGATCCCCGGATCGACGAGGATGCGCGCGCGATCGATCCCCGCCGCGACCGCCGCCGCGATGCGCTCCTCCAGCCAGTCATACACCTCGATCAGCACGTCGTCATAATGCGGCTTCAGCTGCATCGTCGTCGGCTCGCCCTGATGGTGGACCAGCACCACCGGGCAGCCGCGCGCCGCCACCAACGCCGCCGCCTGATCGTCGTACAGCAAGGCCGACACGTCGTTGACCATCGCCGCGCCCGCATCGAGCGCCGCCGCCATCACCGCCGCCTTGCGCGTGTCGATCGACACCCCCGCGCCCGCCCGCGCCAGCCGCTCGATCACCGGGATCACGCGCGCGGTCTCGTCCCCCTCCCACACGCGCGCCGCGCCGGGCCGGGTCGATTCGCCGCCGACGTCGAGCAGGGCCGCGCCCTCCTCCAGCATGCGGCTCCCCGCCGCCGCCGCGCCCGCGGGATCGTCGGCATGCGCGCCGCCATCGGAGAAGCTGTCGGGCGTGACGTTGAGGATCGCCATCGCGCGCGGCTGATCGAGCGGGATCGTGCGCCCGCCGAGCGTGAGCGGCGCGCGCGGCGTGGTCAGCCGCGCGAGGATCGGCCGCGCCGCTTCGCCGAGCTCATCGAGCCGCTCGACCGGCACCAAGGTCCTGCCCGCGGGCGTGATCGCCTCGACCGCCGAGAACCAGCACAGCCCGCCCGCCAGCCGCAGCACCTGCCCGTCATGGCCGAACGGCGCGTCGACGAAGCCGGTGGGACGAAGGTGGAGCGCCACTAATTCCTCCCCAGCTGTTGCTGGGGAGGGGGACCAGCCGTAGGCTGGTGGATGGGCGGCGGCATAGCCGCCGTCTGCGACGGCGGTCCCCTCCACCATGCTGCGCATGGTCCCCCTCCCCGTACCGGGGAGGAACGATTCATCACGCCATCTCCGCCAGATGCCGCTGGCGCAGCGTGTCGATCGCCACCAGCGCCCCCGCATCCTCGTAATGCCAGAAGGTCCAGCCGTTGCACGAGGGCGCGTCCTGCAGGATCGCGCCGAGCTTGTGGATCGAGCCGCCGCTGCCGCCGCACGCGAGCGAGCCGTCCGCCTTGACCTCCGCCCGCCAGCGCCGCCGCGCGTCGTACAGCATCGTGCCCGGCGCGACCGTGCCGCTTTCCACCAGCAGCCCGAACGCGACGCGCGGCGCGGCCGCGCGTTCGGGCACGCCCTCCATCGCGCTCTCGTCGAGCGGCAGGGTCGAGGCGATGCGCTCGCGCGCCGCCGCGACATAGCCCGCCTCGCGCTCGATCCCGATCCACCGCCGCCGCAGGCGCCGCGCCACCGCGCCCGTGGTGCCCGTGCCGAAGAAGGGATCGAGCACGATGTCGCCCGGCCGGCTCGCCGCGAGCAGCACGCGGTAGAGCAGCGCCTCGGGCTTCTGCGTCGGATGCGTCTTGTGCCCGTCGGCGTCCTTGAGCCGCTCGCTGCCGCCGCAGATCGGCAGCGACCAGTCCGAGCGCATCTGCAGATCGTCGTTGAGGCCCTTCATCGCGCGATAGTTGAAGGTGTAGCGCGCCTTCTCGCGCTTGGCGCACCAGATCAAGGTCTCGTGCGCGTTGGTGAAGCGCGTGCCCTTGAAGTTGGGCATCGGATTGGCCTTGCGCCAGACGATGTCGTTGAGCACCCAGAAGCCCTGGTCCTGCAGTGCCGCGCCCACGCGGAAGATGTTGTGGTAGCTGCCGATCACCCACAAGGTGCCGTCGTCCTTGAGCACGCGGCGCGCCT
>CAXUGZ010000290.1:0-2126 GCA_964250685.1 uncultured Sphingomonadaceae bacterium | reverse complement strand
TGCTGCTCAAGATGGGCGGCTACGGCTTCATCCGCTTCTCGCTGCCGATGTTCCCCGACGCCTCGGCGCAGCTCTTCTGGCTGGTCGCGGGCCTGTCGGGGGTGGCGATCGTCTACACCTCGCTGGTCGCCCTGGTGCAGCAGGACATGAAGAAGCTGATCGCCTATTCGTCGGTCGCGCACATGGCGTTCGTCACCTTCGGGCTGTTCGCGTTCAACCGGCAGGGGCTGGAGGGATCGCTGCTGGTGATGCTGAGCCACGGGCTGGTCTCGGGTGCTTTGTTCCTGTGCGTGGGGGTGGTGTACGACCGGATGCACACGCGCGAGATCGCGCGCTATGGCGGCGTCTCGACCAACATGCCGCGCTACGCGCTCCTGTTCATGCTGTTTACGATGGCCTCGGTCGGGCTGCCCGGCACGAGCGGGTTCGTCGGCGAGTTCCTGAGCATGATGGGCGTGTACCGCGCATCGAGCTGGGCGGGCGCGGTCGCCACCACGGGCATCGTCCTGGGGGCTGCGTACATGCTGTATCTCTACCGGCGCGTGGCGCAGGGGCCGCTCGACAAGGCGGACGTGGCGGCGATGCGCGATCTCTCCCCGCGCGAGCTGGCTTTGCTGGTGCCGATCGCGCTGGTGGTGCTGTGGATGGGGATCTATCCGCAGAGCTTCTCAGGCCCGATGAAGAAGGATGTCGGCGTGGTGCTGGCGCGGACCGATCGCGCCTGGGGCGGCGGGGACGCGAAGCTGTCCGCTCCCACCCGTCATGCCGGGCGTGTCCCGGCATCCACCGTGCGATTGGCGCAGGCGTCGCAGGCGTCGCCGGTGTCGCGGTGGACCCCGGAACGGGTCCGGGGTGACGAGGGGACACCGAAATGATGTCCGGCTATCTGTGGGAGACCCTGCCCGAGCTGATCCTGTCGGCCGGGGCGCTGCTGCTGCTGCTCGACGCGGCTTGGGTGGGCGATCACGCGACGCGCGGGATCGGCTGGACGGCGGTGGCGTTCCTGGCGCTCGCCGCGCTGTCGCTGCTGGGGCCGGCGGGGCATGGCGGGATCGCGTTTGACGGCCTCTACCGCGCGGACGCGTTTGCCGCCTATGCCAAGCTGCTGATCTTCGGTGCGGCGGCGGTGTCGATCGTGATCGCGCCGCGCTGGTTCGCGCGCGGGGGCGAGCTGCGCGCCGAATATCCGATCCTGATCCTGCTGTCGTGCGCGGGCATGGGGATGATGGTCTCGGCGACCGATCTGCTCACGCTCTATGTCGGGCTCGAGCTGCAGAGCCTGTCCGCCTATGTGCTGGCGAGCTTCATGCGGCGCGACGCGCGCTCGGCGGAGGCGGGGCTCAAATATTTCATCCTCGGCGCGCTGGCGAGCGGCATCCTGCTCTACGGCATCGGGCTGCTCTACGGCTTCAGCGGCACCACGCTGTTCGACGGGATCGCCAGCACCCTGCGCACGCCCGCCGCGCCCGGGGTCGAGGTGGGGCGGCTGTTCGGGCTGATCTTCCTGCTGTCGGGGCTGTTCTTCAAGGCGTCGATCGTGCCGTTCCACATGTGGACGCCCGACGTCTACGAAGGCGCGCCGACGCCGGTCACCGCCTTCTTCGCCTCGGCGCCCAAGGTCGCGGCGATGGCCTTGCTGGTGCGCGTGACGATCGTGGCGCTCGGCCCGGCGGCGGCGGAGTGGCGGCAGATCATGATTTTCTGCGCGCTCGCTTCGATCGCGCTGGGGGCGGTCGCGGCGATCGGCCAGAGCAACGTCAAGCGGCTGCTCGCCTACAGCTCGATCAACAATGTCGGCTTCGCGCTGATCGGCCTCGCCGCGGGCACGCCCGAGGGGGTGAGCGCGGTCCTGCTCTACATGGCGGTCTATATCGTCATGACGCTCGGCAGCTTCCTGTGCGTGATGCGGATGCGCGACATCGACGGGCCGCAGGTCGAGGCGATCGACGCGCTCGCCGGCCTGTCGCGCACGCGGCCGTGGCTGGCCGCGGCGATGGCGATGTTCATGTTCAGCCTGGCGGGCATCCCGCCGTTGTTCGGCTTCTATCCCAAGTTCGCGGTGTTCAGCGCGGCGACGAACGCGGGGCTGTTCCCGCTGGCGGTGCTGGGCGCGGTGGGATCGGTGA
>CAXUGZ010000289.1:0-2127 GCA_964250685.1 uncultured Sphingomonadaceae bacterium | reverse complement strand
GCGGCGGCCGAACGCCAGCCGGTCGCCCAGCCGGTCGACCAGCCCGGCCGCCAGCGCCGCCCGCGCGCCGTCCCCGCCGCTCGCGACCAGCGCGGCGGCGGGATCGCGCGCATAGGGGCCGATCGCCGCGCGCGGCCGCGCCTGGTGCACCTCGTCCTGCCAGCTGCCCCACAGGGAGTCCGCCAGCGCCTGATTGGCGGCGCGCGCCTCGGGCGACTGATCGGTGCGGACATAGGGCTCGACGAACGACTTGTACTTGCCGACGCGGTAGACGTGCGTGGTCACGCCGAGCTTGTCGAGCAGCCCCTTGTAATAGAGGTGCGGCGCGCCCGGTCCCGCGATCAGCACCGCGCCGAGCGGATCGAGCCACACCTCGCTGGCATGCGCGGCGAGCTGGTAGCTCGCATCCATATAGCCCGTGGCGTAGGCGAGCACGGGCTTGCCCGCGCGGCGCACGCGATCGAGCTCGGCGCCGACCGCGGCGATCGCCGCCTGCCCGCCGCCCGAAAAGCTGTCCAGATCGAGCACCACCGCCGTGACCGAGCCGTCGCTCGCCGCACCCCGCACCGCGCGCACCACGTCGCGCAGGCGGTATTCGCGGGTCGCGGGGCTGTTGCCCGATACGATCGCGAACGTGTCGGCGTCGCGCGGCTGCTCGACCAGCGCGCCGTCGAGCCGCACCAGCAGCGCACCGCGCGACGGCAGCATCGGATTGGGGCGGATCGACAAGGCCGCGTAGAGCAGCCCGAAGAACAGGAGCAGCAGCACCAGGACGAGCGCGTCCTTGACCCCGACGAGCAGCCTCCACAATCCGCGCAGCACCCGCATCTTCAGCCTCCCCGCGCCCCGGGGCGGGGGCGGACGCGCGCATCCTTAGAAGGCTTCGGCGGAGCGCGACAGTGCGGACGTAGCGAGGGGAGGCGCGGCGGCTGCCCGGAGGCACGGGGGCAGCCGCCGCTCCGGCCGGCGGCCGAGCCGCGAACGGAGGTCGCAAGGACCGGCTCCTTTTTGCTCCTGGAGGAATTACCAAGCTGTTAATGCCGCCGC
The DNA here is from genome assembly GCA_964250685.1 of uncultured Sphingomonadaceae bacterium. Taxonomy (GTDB): domain Bacteria; phylum Pseudomonadota; class Alphaproteobacteria; order Sphingomonadales; family Sphingomonadaceae; genus Sphingomonas_I. Next base: position 1,080 of record CAXUGZ010000289.1, on the reverse strand, counting down.
TAAGTGCCTGTCCGGAATGGATTACCCCCCGCTCGGCAGCGAAATTTGGCGGTTTTTGGGGCGCGAAGCCCCGCCTTACCTGCCTTGACATGAGCCGGTCCGGCGCACATATGCGCTCTTGGCACTCGCTTAGCGCAAGTGCCAACAGTTCATCCGATGCGGTTGCGACGGGCGGTTCCTCGCCCGGTCCGGCCGCGTCGCATCGAGAGGAGAAGATATGGGTTTCCGACCGTTGCACGATCGCGTGCTGGTTCGCCGCGTCGAGGCCGAGGAGAAGACGGCCGGTGGGATCATCATCCCCGACACCGCCAAGGAAAAGCCCCAGGAGGGCGAGGTCGTCGCCGTCGGTGGCGGCGCCAGGGCCGATGACGGCAAGATCACCCCGCTCGACGTCAAGGCCGGCGACAAGATCCTGTTCGGCAAATGGTCGGGCACCGAGGTCAAGCTCGATGGCGAGGACCTGCTGATCATGAAGGAAAGCGACATTCTCGGGATCGTCGCCTGACTCGTTCGCACGTCTCAACTTCCTCAACTTATTCATCCAGAAAGGTAGCCTCACATGGCAGCCAAAGACGTTAAATTCAGCCGCGACGCGCGCGAGCGCATCCTGCGCGGCGTCGACATCCTCGCCGATGCGGTCAAGGTCACGCTCGGCCCCAAGGGCCGCAACGTCGTGCTCGACAAGTCGTTCGGCGCGCCGCGCATCACCAAGGACGGCGTCACCGTCGCCAAGGAGATCGAGCTCAAGGACAAGTTCGAGAACATGGGCGCGCAGATGCTGCGCGAGGTCGCCTCCAAGACCAACGACATCGCCGGCGACGGCACCACCACCGCCACCGTGCTCGCCCAGTCGATCGTGCGCGAAGGCATGAAGTCGGTCGCGGCCGGCATGAACCCGATGGACCTCAAGCGCGGCATCGATCTCGCGGTCACCAAGGTGGTCGAGGATCTCAAGAGCCGCTCGAAGCCCGTCTCGGGCTCGACCGAGGTCGCGCAGGTCGGCATCATCTCGGCCAATGGCGACACCGTCGTCGGCGAGAAGATCGCCGAGGCGATGGAGAAGGTCGGCAAGGAAGGCGT
>CAXUGZ010000288.1:0-2135 GCA_964250685.1 uncultured Sphingomonadaceae bacterium | reverse complement strand
CCGCCGCGACCTTGTAGCACAGCAGCACCAGCGGCGCGTTCCACGGCGTGATCGCCGCGACCACGCCCGCCGGCTCCTGCACCACGCGCGCGAGGCCGCCCGACGACCGCCGCCGCTCGTCAACGAACGAATAGCTGTCGCACAGATCGGCGTAGAAACTGAACAGATCGGGCGATTGCCGCGACGCCATCCGGGTGAAGCCCAGCACCGCGCCGACCTGCCCGGTCCACGCCTCGGCCAATTCGGGCATGCGCGCGGTGAGATGGTCGGCGACCTTGCGCAGCAGCGCGCCGCGTTCGGGCGGCGACAGGCGCGGCCACGGCCCGGTGTCGAACGCCTGGCGCGCGGCCGCGACCGCCGCGTCGATATCGTCGGGTGTCGCCTCGCGATAGCTCAGCAGCAGCTCCTCGTCGTGCGGCGAGACCACGTCGAGCCGGACGTCACCCCGTCCCTCGCGCCATCCGCCGCCGATGAACAGCCCGGCATCGCCGCGCGCCTTGATGCCCTCGAGGGTCCTGTTGAGCGCTTCCATCCTGTCCTCCGGTCCTACTATTCTAGCTTCGCAATGGTTTGATCTACCTTCTTCCCGCTCGCCCTGAGCGTGTCGAAGGGCCGTCCTTCTTTCCGCTGGTCATGAAAAAGGCCAGTGCTTCGACACGCTCAGCACGAACGGAGATCGGGTAGTAGATCATGCTCCATCCGCCTTGACGAGCAGCAGCGCGTCCAGCGCGACCACGCCCTTGCCGTCGGGATAGACGATGACGGGGTTGAGGTCGATCTCGGCGATACGCGGTTCGGCGCGGAGCAGCGCGCCCACCACGCCGATCAGCCGGGCGAGCGCGGCCACGTCGAGCGGCGGCGAGCCGCGGAACCCGTCGAGCAGCGCGCCGCTCTTGAGCGCACGGAGCTCGCGCACGATCGCGTCCTCGGTCAGGTCGGCGGGGAGCAGCCGCACGTCGTGGAACAATTCGGCCATCACCCCGCCCGCGCCGACCAGCACCACCGGTCCCCAATCGGGATCGTTGCGCCCGCCCACGATCAGCTCGAGCCCGCGCGCGCCCATCGCCTCGACCAGCACGCCGTCGATCGGCACGCCGGGCGCATGGCGCGCGACATCGGCGTGGAGCTTGGCCCAGCCTGCCGCCAGCGCCGCCGCATCGGCCAGGTTCAGCACCACGCCGCCGACGTCGCTCTTGTGCGACAGCGCCGCCGCTTGCACCTTGATGACCACCGGCCAGCCGATCTCGGCCGCCGCCGCCTGCGCTTCGTCCAGGTTGGTGACGAACCGTCCGGCGGGAAACGCGATGCCGAGCGGCGCTAGCAGCTGCTTGCTGCGATATTCGGGGACCACCCCGCCCGCGGCGGGCAGCAGCGGCGCCTGAACCGCCAGATCGGTGGCGGGCGGGGCGGCGGGGGACCAGCCATTCCAGCGCGCCACCGCGCGGAAGGCGCGATCGGGCGTCGGGAAATAGGGCACGCTGAGACCGCGCAGCGCGGCGATATACTCGGCCGGCACCCCTGCGCCCTCGTCCACGCCGGTGAAGATCACCGCCTTGTCGGTCCGCAACCCCCTGATCGCATCGATGATCGGCGGGAACTTCACCTGCGCCGTCCGCGTGTCGGTCTGGATGATCGACAGCACGATCGCGCCAAGCCGGTCGTCGCCGAGCAAAGCGTCGAAGGTGCGGCGGTAGAGATCGGGATCGACCAGCGCCTGCGCGGTGAGATCGACCGGGTTCGACACGCCGACGAAGTCGGGCAAGGCGCCGCGCAGCGCCGGACTGAGCGTGTCGTCGAATCGCGGCAGATCGAGCCCGATCGCCTCCGCCACATCGAGCGCGAGCGCCTTGAACGCACCCGATTCGCCGAGGATCGCGGTGCCCGGCGCGATCGGTCCGCACCGCACCGCGAGGTCGAGCACGTCAGCGACCTCCTCCAGGTCTCGGCACAGGACGACGCCCGCGCGCTCGACGAGCACGCGCATCACCTCGTAATCGCCCGCCATCGCGCCGGTATGCGTCGCGGCGGATTCACGCGCGGCGGCGCTGCGGCCGGGATGGAGCAGCACGATCGGCTTGGCACGGTCGCGCGCGCGGCGCGCCAGCGCCTGGAAGCGGGCGGGATCGCGGAACTGC
>CAXUGZ010000287.1:0-2143 GCA_964250685.1 uncultured Sphingomonadaceae bacterium | reverse complement strand
ATGGACAGCTGCATCGTGCTCCGCACCGCGGTGGTCAAGGACGGGGTGATGCACGTCCAGGCGGGCGCGGGCATCGTCGCCGACAGCGACCCGGCGTCGGAGCAGCGCGAATGCGAGGCCAAGGCGGGCGCCTTGTTCGCCGCCGCGCGCGAGGCGGCGGTGTGCGCGGCCGAGCCGGGGTTCGCGCAATAGTCAGGTGGAGGGGCTCGCCGCCTGCGTCCCCCCTTCCGCGGGGCGCGCAGTCCGCGGCAGGAGCAGCGCGGCGCCCGCGCCGGCAAGCGGCAGGGCCGCGCTCACCACCAGCACCAGCGCGGCGGACGCACCGCGCTGCAGCCCGAAGCCCATCAGCAGCGGCAGCGCGACCTGGCCGAGCCGGCCGACCCCCATCGCCCAACCGAGCCCGCTCGACTGCAAGGCGGCGGGCAACAGATTGCCGGTCGATGCGACCCCGCCCGACGCCGCCACCCCCAGCGCCACGCCGAGCAGTAGCATGCACGATGTGACCGCGGCGAGCGAGCCCATCGCCAGGCCCAGCGCGACCATCAGCAACGTCGCCGCCGCCAGGCCGATCACCAGCACCCGCGCGCCGAAGCGCTCGAGCAAGAACCCCGCCGAGGTCATGCTGACCAGCGCGCCGACCGCGTTCCACGAGAGCACCGCCCCGCCCTGCGCGGGCAGGAACCCGGCTTTGACCAGCATCGAGGGCATCCACACCACGATCCCCGCCAGCGTCCCGAACGCGCCGAAGCAGATGCAGCACAGCAATTGCATGCGGCGGCGCAGCGCCGGATCGCGCCAGACCGCGAACGGATCGACCCGATGCGGCGCCGCGCCCGGCGCCGCGACCGGCCGCCGCGCCTCGGTCGCCAGCACCGCCAGCAGCATCGCGACGACCAGCGGGACGATCCCGCCCACCGTGAACACCGTCTGCCACGCGCCGTGCCCGACGATCCATCCGTTGCCGAAGCCGCCCGCGAACGCGCCGATCGGAAAGCAGCCCCACAGCAACCCGAGCAAGCGCGCGCGATGCCGCGGCGCGACCTGCGCCGCCGCCAGCCCGAGAAAGCACGGCGTCGCACCGCCCAGGCCGAGCCCGGCCAGGAACCGGAGCGCGAGCAGCGGACCGTAGCTATTGGCATGCGCGGTCGCGAGCTGGAAGCCGCCGAACCACACGGTGCACAACAGCAGCATCCGCTTCGGCCCATGCAGATCGGCCAGCGCTCCGCAGCCGATCGCGCCGAGCGCCGCGCCGAACAGGCTGCACGAGAAGATCACGCCCAGCGGCCCCGGGCCGATCGCCAGATCACGCGCGATCAGCGGCGCGGCGATCGCCACCGCCTGCGTGTCGGCGCCGTCGAGAAAGGCGATCGCACAACACAGCAGGATCGTGACGAGCGCGGCGCCCGACAGGGCGGCGGCATGCTCGCCCGGTCGCGCGCGCAATCGATGATGCATCCCGGCTCCTTCTCCGCCGCCCCGTCTTCGCGCGGGGTGCGTCGGTCTCGCGTATCCGGAGCCTCTACGCAAATCACCGGGCGGCCCGACGCATATCACCGGGACCAATGCGGCACGCCATCCTCATGCCGCCAGCTTTATTTTGGCGGTCAATGCGGGCGGGCCGCAGCGTTGATTTGTCTCGCCGTCCGGCGCACGGCACAGCCCGCGGCGACACGCGCCGGTAACCGGCGCGGCGGAGGGGACGAGCATGGCCACGATCATCATCAGCTGCGCGGTGACCGGATCGGCGCACACCCCGAGCATGTCGGACGCGCTGCCGATCACCCCCGACCAGATTGCCGAACAGTCGATCGACGCGGCCGAGGCGGGCGCGGCGATCATCCACCTCCACGCGCGCAACCCCGATGACGGCTCGCCCACCGGCGATCCCGACATCTATGCGCGCTTCCTGCCGGTGATCAAGCAGCGCACCGACGCCGTCGTCAACATCACCACCGGCGGCGCGGTCACGATGACGGTGCACGAGCGGCTCGCCGCGGCGCTGAGGTTCCGCCCCGAAATGTGCTCGCTCAACATGGGCTCGCTCAACTTCGCCTTCTTCCAGGCCGCCAACCGCATCACCGCGTGGAAGCATCCATGGGAGGAGGCCTATGTCGTCGGGTCCGACGACTATATCTTCCGCAAC
>CAXUGZ010000286.1:0-2170 GCA_964250685.1 uncultured Sphingomonadaceae bacterium | reverse complement strand
GCTGGCCGGGGCCGTATTCGCGCTTGTTGACCGGCGACTTGGGCCGGCCCCAGATATTTTCGCCCATGCGGCGATCGAGCTTGTGCTTGGCGCTGGAGCGCTTCGACATGATGATGGTCCTGCAATGCGTTAGACGTTGTCCCGAAGGACGGCGGTCCCGGTGCCGCGCCGCTGGTCTCCGAACGAACGGAAAGGCGGGGCCGCCGCTTCACCGGGGTGCGGGGCCAATCGCGTGAGGGCGCTCCCATGCCGGAGAGGCGCCGTCAAGTCAACCGCACGGCTCCCCCGCGCCGGCACCACAATTGCCAGTGGGTCCGCGCGCGCGCAGGTCGTCGCGCACACGCTCCCACTCGCGGCGCGTCCTGCAGACCTTGGTGGTCGCGACCAACGAGCCGATCTCGGGCGTGGTCCTGCAGATCACCTTGTCCGGGCTGTCGGCGGCGAGCTTCGCCTTGGGAACCGGCGCGGGCGCTGGCGCTGGGGTCGGCGCCTGCGCTGCGGCGATCGCCGGCACGGCAAGCAGGAGCATGGACAGTCTCACGCAGGGTCTCCTCGAACGCATCAATGGCCGTCGCCGCAGAAGGAGCCGCTCTGTGCCGCCCCGGCTCCCCCCTGGCCGTTGCAGGAGCCGAGCGGATCGCGCATCGTCAGGTTGGCGCGTTCATTCTCCCATTCGCGCTTCGTCTTGCATTCGCGGTGGCTCTCGATCAGCGAACCGATATCCGCGAAGCGCTTGCAGATGATCTTGTCGGGCTTGTCGCTCGCCATCTCCGGCTTGTCGCGGGCGGAGGCGGGCGCGGCGGCGAGCGCCGCCAACAGGGGGATGAGAACGAGACGTCGCATGTGGGTCTCCTCGGCATGGCTGGGAACGCCCGGGCGCGTGCGGGCATGTTCCGCGTCTCCGCGCGATATTTCCGATTTCGGGGCGCGGTGCAAGGCTAGCCGCGGGGCGGCCGCGGCCCCGCGAGCGTGGTGAGGACGCCGCGCAGCGTGCGCACCTCCTGGCTCGACCAGCCGGGCTTGGTCAGGACGGTGCGCAGCATGCGGCGCGTGGTCGGCGCGCGATCGGGCGGGAAGAAATAGCCCGCGCCCTCCAGCATCGCGTCGAGCTGCGCCAGCATGCCGTCGAGCTCCTCCTGCGGCGCCGGCGGATCGAGCTCGACCGCCGGCGGCTGCGCGAGCGCCTCGGCGCGCGACCATTCATAGGCGACCAGGATCACCGCCTGGGCGAGGTTGAGCGAGCCGAAGGCGGGATTGATCGGCACCGTCAGGATCGTGCGCGCGAGCGCCACGTCGTCGCTCTCCAGCCCCGATCGCTCGGGGCCGAACAGCACCGCGCTCGCGCCGGGCCCCGCGCGGATCGCCGCCGCCGCCTCGCCGGGCCCGACCACGGGCTTGGTGACCCCGCGCCGGCGCACGGTGGTGGCGTAGACGTGCGCGCAATCCGCCACCGCGTCGCCCACGCGGTCGAACAGCCGCGCGCGCGCGAGCACCTCGTCCGCGCCCGATGCGGCGGGACCCGCGGCGGGATTGGGCCAGCCGTCGCGCGGCGCGACCAGGCGCAGGTCGGTCAGCCCGAAATTGAGCATCGCCCGCGCCGCCTTGCCGATATTCTCGCCGAGCTGCGGACGGACGAGCACGATCGCGGGGGGAACGATCCCATCCGTTCGGTTCGAGCGAGCGTCGAGCGAAGTCGAGACGCGGTGTCGAGAACGTGCCGCTGCGGCGATGCTCTGCCAGTCGCTCCGAAAAAGCGCCTCTTTCTTGCGGCGCGGCCAGTCCTTGATCTGCCGCTCGCGCTCCATCGCCTCGATACGGGTTTGGAACGTCTCGCTGAACATCAGCTCCACTGGCCGCCGATCGTGCGTGTAGCCTGGCAGCACGCCCGATTGATGCTGGCCGAAGCGCCGTTCAAGATCGTCGGTGTGACCCGTATAGTAGGTTCCGTCGGCGCAACGCAGAATATAGACCCAGAAACTCATTGCTCACTGCCTGGCCAGGTTGGGGTTCTCGACAAGCTCGAACTGAACGGAGAGGAGGCCGCTACTCCCCCAAGCCCGCGACACCCCCCGCGAAATCCTCGAAGTCCTTGGCCTCGCGGAAGTCCTTGTAGACGCTGGCGAAGCGGATGTACGCGACCGGATCGAGGCGCTGGAGACCGTCCATCACC
>CAXUGZ010000285.1:0-2241 GCA_964250685.1 uncultured Sphingomonadaceae bacterium | reverse complement strand
CGTTGACGCCGGTCAGGTCGACCGACCACAGATCGGCGCGGCCTGACCCCTGCGCGGTGCGGAAGAACATCAGCACGCGCCCGTTGGGCGACCAGGTCGGCCCCTCGTCCTGCCAGCCGTTGGTGAGGTCGCGCGCGCCCGATCCGTTGGGCGCCATCACCCCCACGGAGAAGCGGCCGCCGGTGTGCGTGTAGGCGATCAGGTCGCCGCGCGGGCTCCACACCGGGGTGGCATAGCGGCCGCCGCCGAAGCTGATGCGCCGCTGCCCCGATCCGTCGGCGTTCATCACGTAGAGCTGCTGCGTGCCCGATCGGTCGCTTTCGAACACGATGCGGCCGCCGTCGGGCGAATAGCTGCCGCCCGTGTCGATGCCGGGCGAGGTGGTGAGCCGCGTCGCCTGCCCGCCCGTCGCCGCGACGCGATAAATGTCGCAATTGCCGTTCACGATCATCGAGAACAGGATCGTCCTGCCGTCGGGCGAGAAGCGCGGCGCGAAGGTCATATAGGGCTGGTCGACCACCGGCCGGCTGCGCCCCGATCCGACATCGTAGACATAGACGCGCGGCCGATCATTCTCGAACGACATGAACACGATCGTCTGCCGCCCGGGCGCGAAGCGCGGGGTGAGCACGAGCGCCTGCCCGTTGGTGATGAAGCGGTGGTTCGCGCCGTCCTGGTCCATCATCGCCAGCCGCTTGGTGCGGTGGTTCTTGGGCCCGCTTTCGGCGACGTAGATCACCTGGCTGTCGAAATACGGCCCCTCGCCGGTGAGGCGCGAATAGACCGAATCGGCGCATTTGTGCGCGGCGCGGCGCCATTCGGCGGGGCGCACGACATAGCCCTGCTTGGCGAGCTGCGTCCGGGCGAACACGTCGTAGAGGTAGCAGCCGACCGTGAGCGTGCCGTCGCCGTTCGCCTGGACATAGCCCTGCACGAGCGCCTGCGCGCCGGTCGGCAGCCACGCCGGATAATCGGGCGCGGGGACCTGCGCCATGTCCACCGGGCGCAGCTGCCCGGCGCCGAGCGGGGTGAACAGGCCGCTGTTCCGCAGATCGTTGGTGACGACGTCGGCCACCTGCCGGCCGAGCGCGCCGGTGTTCCCCGCCGCGGTCGCGAGCGCGGCAGGCGTGGGCATGGCGGGAATCGCGATCGGCATCGGCTGCGAGATGCCGCCGGTGATGTCGACGCGCAGCGGCGCGGAGGCGGCGGGCGCCGAGGCGGGCGGAGCGGGCGCCTGCGCGGGCGCCACGCTCATGCCGGCGAGCAGCAACCCGGCCGCGAGCACCGACCCCCTCACCGCATCTGTCCCGGAGTGAAGCCCATCGTGATGTTCTCCCATCCGCCCGCATACAGCTCGGGCGGCAGCTTGAGCGGCGCGCAGCGCAGCACCGCCCGGCGGCTGACGTCGATCATCTGGCGAGCATAGCCGCGATTGTCGTCGGTGACGCCCTTTTGTTCGACGAGCTGGGGCGTGCCCGCGACCGATCCGTCGGAATTGAAGCGCAATTGCAGCACGGTCACGATCTGCATCGCGGGCGTGCCGCCGAGCGCGCCGAGATCGTAGCAGGGCTGGACCTGGCGCTTGATCGCGGCGGCGAGCCCGTTGAGCGCGGGGCCGGCGACCGCGGCGCGCGCCTGCTCGCCCTTGCCCGCCGACGCGCCGAGCACGCCCTTGAGGAAATCGGGGCCGATGCGCGTCGCCGCCGCATGCTCGCCCTTCGCCGCGGCGCCGCGCGCGCTCTCGCTGCGCGCGGCGGAGTGCACGTCCTTGAGGATGTCGGGCAGCAGCTTGGCGGGCGCGGGCTTGGGCGGCGACGGCTTGGGGGTCGGCAATGCCGCGACGGGCGGCTTGGCGGGAACGGGCGTGGGCGGCGCGATCGTCCGCGCCGGGGCCGGCGCGGCCTCCGCGGGCGGCCCGGCCTCGGGCGCCTCCATCTCGCGCGGCGGCGCGCTCGCGGGCTGCGGCGCGGCCGAGCGCAGGCCGACCGCGTCGACCAGCTGCACGTCCATCGCCTCCACCGCCGGCCGCACCGGCGGCGTGCGCCAGGCGAGCCCGAGCGACAGGATCGCGAGCAGCAGCGCATGCCCCGCCAGCGCCACGCCCAGCCCGGCGCGTTCGGCTCTATCCACCGCTACCCTCGCCATTGGTGACGAGCGCTACTTTCGTGAGCCCGGCGCGGCTGAGCTCACCCATCACCGCCATCACGCGCCCGTAATCGAGCGTGCGATCGGCGCGCAGAT
>CAXUGZ010000284.1:0-2247 GCA_964250685.1 uncultured Sphingomonadaceae bacterium | reverse complement strand
GGAACTGAGCCGCACCGCCGGTTCAGGCGTGCTTGACCTGCTGGAGCCGCTGGAAGCGCTCACGGATGCGATACCAGGTCAAGGCGTCGCCCCATCCGCTGCGCGCGGTGGCAAGGCTGATCTGGTCTTCGATCAGCATCAGCGCGTGTGCGCCGTGACGATCGAAATAGTGCCGCGCGACGGCGCCGACTTCCTCCACGACTTTTTCTCTCCGAACGTGAGCATGCCCACGGAGAGAGAACGCAGAAACGAGCGAAATAGTCTCGAATATTGAAGGTGAACGGGGCGTCAACCGCGTTTATCCGAACAGCATTAACCTAGTTTAGTCGTAAGTGCTGCAACCCCGGGCAAGGTCTTGCCCTCCATCCACTCCAGGAATGCGCCGCCCGCGGCGGAAACGAAGCTCAGCCGATCGGCGACTCCCGCCTGGTTGAGCGCCGCGACCGTGTCTCCCCCGCCCGCGACCGAGACGAGCCCGCCCGATTGGGTGAGCGCGGCGGCAATGTGCGCCAGCGCCATCGTCGCGGCGTCGAACGGCGGCGTCTCGAACGCGCCGAGCGGGCCGTTCCACACGAGGGTGCGGCAGGTCTTGAGCGCGTCGCCCACCGCCTCCACCGCCGCCGGACCGATATCGAGGATCATCTCGTCGGCGGCGACCTCGTGGACGTTGACGATGCGCGTGGCCACGTTGGCCTTGAACTCCTTCGCCACCACCACATCGTAGGGCAGGTGGATCGTGCAGCCCGCCTGCTCGGCCGCGTCGAGGATCGCGAGCACAATCGGCTTCAGATCGTGCTCGCACAGCGACCGGCCGACATCCACGTCGCGCGCGGCGAGGAAGGTGTTGGCCATGCCGCCGCCGATGATGAGGTGATCCACCTTGGCAACGAGGTGCTGGAGCACGTCGAGCTTGGTCGACACCTTCGATCCGCCGACCACCGCCGCGACCGGATGCGCCGGATCGCCCAGCGCCTGTTCCAGCGCCTCGAGCTCGACCTGCATCGCGCGCCCGGCGAAGGCGGGCAGGAGGTGCGCCAGACCCTCGGTCGAGGCGTGCGCGCGATGCGCCGCCGAGAAGGCGTCGTTGACGTAGAGATCGCCGAGCTTCGCCATTCGCGCCGCCAGAGCGGGGTCGTTCCGCTCCTCGCCGGCATGGAAGCGCGTATTCTCCAGGAGAGCGATGTCGCCCGATTGCAGCGACTTGACCGACTCCTCTGCCGCCTCGCCGCAACAATCCTCGATGAACCGCACCTCGCGCCCGAGCACGTCGCGCAGCGCGGCGGTGACCAGCGCCAGGCTCATGTCCGGATTGCGTTCGCCCTTGGGCCGGCCGAAATGGCCGAGCACGAGCACGATCGCGCCCCGGTCGGACAGTTCGGCGATGGTCGGCGCCGCGGCGCGCAGCCGCGTGTCGTCGGTCACGCGCGCGCCGTCCATCGGCACGTTCAGATCCTCGCGCACCAGCACGCGCTTGCCCGCGACATCTCCCATGTCGTCGAGCGTGCGAAATCCCGTCATTCTCGGTCCTCACTTGGTCGCGGAGCAGGATGCCGGCACGATCCTCCCGTGCCGGGGAGGATCGCCCCTACAGCAGCTTCCCGATCGCGCCGGCGGTGTCGACCATCCGGTTCGAGAAGCCCCATTCATTGTCGTACCAGCTCAGCACGCGCACCAGCTTGCCCTCGATCACCGCGGTCTCGAGGCTGTCGACCGACGAGCTCGCCGGATCGCCGTTGAAGTCGGTCGAGACCAGGGGTTCGGTGACATATTGGAGGATGCCCTTGAGCGGCCCGCTTTCCGACGCCGCCTTGAGCGCGCCGTTGACCTCCTCGACCGAGGTGTCGCGCTTTGGCGTGAAGGTCAGGTCGATCACCGAGACGTTGGGCGTGGGCACGCGGATCGACGATCCGTCGAGCTTGCCCTTGAGCTCGGGCAGCACCTCGCCCACCGCGCGCGCGGCGCCCGTGGTGGTGGGAATCATCGACATCGCGGCGGCGCGCGCGCGGCGCATATCGCTGTGGATCTGGTCGAGGATGCGCTGGTCGTTGGTGTAGCTGTGGACCGTGGTCATCAGCCCGCGCTCGATCCCGATCGCGTCGTTGAGCACCTTGGCGACGGGGGCGAGACAGTTGGTGGTGCACGACGCGTTCGAGACGATGTCGTGCGCGGCGGTGAGCTTGTCGTGGTTGACGCCGTAGACCACGGTCAGGTCGACGTTCTTGGCCGGCGCCGAGATCAGCACCTTCC
>CAXUGZ010000283.1:0-2254 GCA_964250685.1 uncultured Sphingomonadaceae bacterium | reverse complement strand
GGCGGGAAGGGGCAGGTCGGGCACGGGTGCGGCAGCCATTTATCTGGGCCTCTTTTCAAACGTGTCGATGCGGGTCCAATACAGTCCGGGCAGGGTGCGGTGCGCGGTCAGCACCATCCCGTCCACGGGCGATCCCGGCGGCGGGGCGAAGCCATCGGCCATCTCGACCCCCGCTCGATCGTCATCGACTTCCCTCAGGCTTGCATAGGAACGCAGTTCGATCGCTATCACCACAAGCCTGGAGAAATCCTTAAGCACGTCCGGCGGATAGACCCGGTCCGAAACCGTGCCGCCCTTCTCCAGCCGGTGCAGCACCCCGTCGTCGCCGATCAGCCATTGGCTCGCGTTCGCCCCATAGGCGTACCACATCGGATAGAAACCATATGCCCAGCGATTGCCGCGATAGACGAACGCGGTCGAGCGGATGTCCTGGCCCGCCGCCTGCTGGATCGCGGCGACGGGGCCGTGCACGAACCAGCGGGCATGCGCCAGGAACAGGATCTGCGCCCAGCCCGCGCCTGCGATCAGGAGCACCGTCACCGCCATGGCGGCGCGGTCATAATCCTGGCGCGCGGTCGGGACGCAGGCGGTGCCCGCCAGCAGCGCGATGATGGGCAGGGTCCAGATGCTGTAGCTGACCTTGAGCGGATTGAAGCCGCTCATGACGAGCGCGGCGGCGATGGTGACGCCGATGCCCGCGGCCAGCGCCACCACCAGCCCCACCAGCGGGTCGCGCCGCGCCGCGCGCGGATCGCGCGCGAGCGCCGCGCCGATGCGGACCACCGCCGTCGCCAGCAGCAGGCCGAGCGCCGGGAAGAAGATCGACGCCGCGCCGACCGACACCACGTTGGCCGGATGCCCCAGCAGCCGGAGCAGGTAGAGCCCCACCCCGAACGGATCGACCCATGCCCCCTCGGTCCCGCTGATGCTCCGCGCGCCGGTGACGAAGGGCGCGAGCCCCGCCGACAGCACGAGCAGGATCGCGCCCGCCGCGATCAGGTGCGCCGCGTCGCGCCTGGTGCGCACCGCGCAGGCGAACAGCCCCGCCAGCAGCGCCATGGTCGAAACGAGCGCGAAGAAATGCGTGTAGATCGCGAGCAGGCCCAGCCCGACCACCGGAAGCAGCGCGCGACGATCGAGCCGCGGCGCCGCCGCCGCCGCGTAGAATGCGGCGATCTGCAGGCAGGTGATCGCGAAGAAGATCGGATAGGCCCGGATCTCGACGCCGACGTCGGTGAGCTTCGGCGACAGCGCCACGATCGCGCCGGTGACGACCCCCGCGCCGGTCCCGTAGCGGCGCAGGGCGAGCCGCAGCAGGACGACGATCCCCGTCGCGGCGACGGCGAGGTGCAGCCAGCGAAACGCCACCGGCGCCGCGCACAGCGTGCGCGCGCATGCGGCGTCGAGCGCGTAGCTGACCGGCGGCATGCGATCGGCCGGCACGCCGAAGCCCGGATCGAACCGCCCCGCCAGCCAGCGCAGCAGCGGCCCCGGCGCCAGCCCCGCGCCCAGGAGCTGCGTGGTCTCGTCGATCCAGATGTTCTGGATGCTCGCGAAATAGAGCCCGCAGGCGAGGAAGACGATGACGAAGCCGATGATCAGCGCGGTGTCGGCCCGGCTTGCCGCCCGTTCGGTCACGCCGGCCTCTTCACGTCTTTCCCCACGCATTCAGCGGCGCCCCGTCGCGAGCCTATATCGGCGTGCCCCGGCGCCGTCCAGCGCGCTCGGCCCGCCCGCGCCGTTGGCGAAAGCGCCGGTCGAAAGCTTGCGGACAGGCGCGCGCGGAGCCTAGACATTGTGGGCAATCGGCGTAGCGTCACCCCATATGTCGATGTGTTCCTCGTCCGTTCGCGCGGGCAGGCGCGCGTGATTCGAAGGGACCGATCCATGCCTCTCCTGCAGGCCAGCCGCAGCTACAAGCCGTTCGAATATCCCTGGGCCTATGATTATTGGAAGCGCCAGCAGCAGCTCCATTGGCTGCCCGAGGAGGTGCCGCTCGGCGAGGATTGCCGCGACTGGGCGCAGAAGCTCACCGATCAGGAGCGCAACCTGCTCACCCAGATCTTCCGCTTCTTCACGCAGGCGGACGTCGAGGTGCAGGATTGCTACCACGAGAAATACGGCCGCGTGTTCAAGCCGACCGAGGTCAAGATGATGCTCACCGCCTTCTCCAACATGGAGACGGTGCACATCGCCGCGTACAGCCACCTGCTCGACACGATCGGCATGCCCGAGAGCGAATATTCGGCCTTCC
>CAXUGZ010000282.1:0-2256 GCA_964250685.1 uncultured Sphingomonadaceae bacterium | reverse complement strand
CGTCGGTGCGGAACTGCGATTCCTGGAGCGCGTGCGCGAACAGCAAGGCGCGATCGACCCGCCAGCCGCCCGATGGCGTCCATGCGGGCATCGGATAGCGCGCCATCAGCGTGGCCTGCGCGCCGGCGGGCGCGTTCTGCGCGAGCCAGAGCTGCGTCGCGGGCAGGCCGAGCCGCCCGGCGAACCCGATCAGCGCGTCATGCTCCGCCGCCGCGCCGATCCGCGCCTGCTGGCGGACCAGCCGATCGGCGAGCGTGGTCTCCCCCACCTCCACCAACGCCGCCGCCATACGCAGATCGGGATGGCGAAGCAGCGCCTCGGCACCGGCCGACGCGGGATCGATCGCGGGCACGGGCACCGAAACGCCGAGCGCGGCGGTCGCGAGCAGCCCGTAGAAGGTCTCGACGTAGCGGCTCGCCTGGCGCAGCCGCGCCTCGACGCGATCGGGCCGCCCGCCCGCGGTGTCGCTGCGCGCTGCCCAGAACAGGCCGGCGGCGACGGTCTCGCCATCGCCGCCGCGCCGGGCGACGCGATCGAACGCGTCGGCGGCGGCGGTGTAATCGGCCGCGCGCCATGCCGAGAGGCCCGCGACCCACGCGGCCTGCGCGGCCCATTCGCCCGCGCCCTCCTGCGCCAGCGCGGCGACGCGGCGGGTGGCGACGTCGTCGCCCGCCTGGAAATACCCCCAGGCAACGCGCTCGCGCCATTCGGTCAGCGCCTCGGGGGTGAGCGCCTGCGCCGCGATCTCGACCAGCGCCTCGGCGCCGGCGATATCGCCCGCCTTGAGCAGGGGCTGGACCTGGATCGACAGGCGCTGCGCCGCTGTGTCGCTGCGCGTGGCGCGCGCGCCGCCACGCTTGCTCACCCCCGCGACGCGCACCAGATCGTGCTGGATCGGCAGCGCGGGGAGCACGATCGAGCCGCGCGCCTGCGCCAGCCGGGCGAGCGCCGGTGCCTGGGGAAGATCGGGTGCGGCGGCGACCAGAGCGGCGAGCGCGGCGGGGTCCGCCTGGGGCGCGCCGCTGGCGGTGTATAGTTCGGCGCGGAACACCGGGGTGAGAAGGCTTGCCGGAAGCGCATCCAGCGCCGCGCCGGCGGCTGCCCAGTCGCCGGCGCGCAACGCCGCGAGCACCTGGCGGCAGGCGTCGCGATCGGCATCGCTCAGCTGGCGCGGCAGCGCGGCCGGAACGCCCGCCGACGCCGCCGGTGCGGGTCCGGCGAGCAGGGCCGCACCCAACGCCAGAAGCACCGCCAGGCGCATCTAGAGCGCCATGAACAGCTGGAGGTCCGCCCACGCCGCCTTGCGATAATCGGGGCGGTCGAGCACGAAGCGCGGGTGGAACGAGGCGATCGCGGGCACCGGCCCGGCCGTGGTCGACACCATCCGCGCCGCCCCGCGCGCCTGCGCCAGCGGCGCGTCGAGCAGCGCGCAGGCGGGCGCGTCGCCGAGCAGCAGCAGCCGGCGCGGACGCACCAGAGCGATATGGTGGCGCAGCAGCGGCGCGAGGATCGCGCGGTCGGCCTCGCCCACGCGGCCGGTGGTCGGGCGTCCGGGCGCGAGTGCCGCCAGATAGATCGCGGTGCGGTCGAGCGCCATCGCGCCGAGCATGCGATCGAACAGCGCGCCCGCATCGCCCGCGAGCAGGCTTCCCGCGGCGCGGTCGCCCGCGTCGGGGAGGTCGACCACCACCATCGTCCCGCTCGCCGGATCGCCCGCCGCGTCGAGGCGCGCGGCGGCGGGCCCGGGCACCGCCGCGTCGGCCAGCAGCCAGCGGCGGAAGGCGGCCAAATCGTCGGGCAGGCGCGGCGCGGGGGCCGTCGGAGCGACCTCTGGAGCGCCCACGGACGCAGGCGCAGGCGCGAGCCAGTCGCGCGGCAGATCGTCGACGAGCGTGTCGACCCCCGCCTCCGCCCACCAATCCAGCGCGCTCAGCGCCAGCCCGTCGCGCATGCCTCAAGCAGTCCCATTTACCCGCATCTGACTAGAGTCACGGTTGACGCGGGGGTCAATCTGCGGGCACGCGCTTTATGACGAGGCGTTCGGGCAGTACGACGACCGGACCCGCAGCCCGCCCGAGGAGCCGATGCCGCAACGCGAATCGATGGAATATGATGTGGTTATCGTCGGCGCGGGCCCCGCCGGGCTCGCCGCCGCGATCCGTCTCAAGCAGCTCGACGGCGAGCGATCGGTGTGCGTGCTCGAGAAGGGCTCGGAGGTCGGCGCGCACATCCTGTCGGGCGCGGTGATCGACCCGC
>CAXUGZ010000281.1:0-2258 GCA_964250685.1 uncultured Sphingomonadaceae bacterium | reverse complement strand
TGGAAGGGCCGCGAAGGGCCTAGTTGGCGGAGACGGAGGGATTCGAACCCTCGGTGCGGGTAAACCCCGCACGGCGGTTTAGCAAACCGCTGGTTTCAGCCACTCACCCACGTCTCCGGGCCGCGATGCGGGCTATAGCGGCAGCGGGGGCGGCGATGCAACCGCGTGGCGTTGCGCGGCGGCCATTCATTGCGGCGAAAGCGGCGGGGCGGCTAAGGTGGGGCTCGGCGAGCGAGGGAGAGCGCGATGCGGGGCACGATCAGGGGCATGATGCTGGCGGGGCTGCTCGCCGCGACGGGCGCCGCGAGCGCGGGCGCGCAGGTGCGCACGATCGATCCCGATGCCGCGGCGCCGATGGCGGCGACCGGCCCCACCGCGCCCCCCCGCGAGGCGCCCCCGCCGCCTCCGCAGGACTATACCGCGCCGCCGCCCGCTTCCGCTGCGGACCTTCCGGCCCAGCCGCCCGGCACCTCCCCCCCGCCCCCGGCATCGGCCGCCGAGCGCGCGGCGCGCGACGCGTCCGCGCGCGGCACCTACCAGGACAACGACGTGCTCTCCGCCGCCGAGGGCGTGTTCGGCAAGGGCGCCGAGGGGCTGGCGCGGCTGATCGAGAAGATCTTCAAGGATCAGGGCCGTCCGAACGCGTACATCGCCGGGCGCGAGGCGAGCGGCGCGATCGTGCTCGGCGTGCGCTATGGATCGGGCACGTTGTTCCACAAGGTCGAGGGGCAGCGGCCGGTCTATTGGACCGGGCCGTCGGTCGGCTTCGATCTCGGCGGCAACGGCGCCAAGACGTTCGTGCTGGTCTACAACCTCTATGACAGCCAGGAGCTGTTCCGCCGCTTCCCCGCGGCCGAGGGCAACGTCTACGTCATCGGCGGGTTCACCGCGAGCTACCTGCGGCGGGGCAACATCGTGCTGATCCCGATCCGGCTGGGCGTCGGCTGGCGGCTGGGGGCGAATATCGGCTATATGCGCTTCAGCGAGAAATCGCGCTGGTCGCCCTTCTGAGGAGCATGAGACATGCCGATCGCGGTCGTTTCCATTCCGGTTTCGGATCAGTCGCGGTCGCTCGAATTCTATCGCGACACGCTCGGCTTCGTCGTGCTGCGGGACGAGGCGATGGGACCCGCGATGCGCTGGGTGCAGCTCCAGCCCAACGACGGCGGCTCGAGCATCGCGCTCACGACCTGGTTCGACGGGCTCAGGCCCGGCGGACAGCAGGGGCTGCTGATCGGCATCGACGATATCGACGCCGAACATGCGCGGCTGTCCGCACTGGGCGTCGAGCTCACGCCGATCGAGGAGCAGCCGTGGGGCCGCTTCACCATGCTCAACGATCCCGACGGCAACGGCCTGGTCCTGTCGCAGCTCACCGCGCCCGACGAGGTCAGGACGCGCTGATCCCGATCAGCGCGATCTGGCGCCCGTAATCGGCCTCGCCGCGATGCGTCGCGCGGCGATAGCTGAAGAAGCGGCCAACGTCGGCATAAGTGTCGAGCCCCAGCGCCTCGACCCGGCCGACGCCCGCGGCGGCGAGGCGCGCGGCGACATAGGCTTCGAGGTCGAACTGGTGATGCCCGTCCCGCCCGGCCGCAAAGAAGCGCTCGTTCGCCGGATCCGCCGTGCAGAAACGCCCGAGGAAGCGCTCGTCCACCTCGTAGGAGGCGCGCGCGATGCACGGGCCGATCGCGGCGACGATGCGTGCGCGCGCCGCGCCGAGGCGCTCCATCGCGGCGATCGCGGCATCGGTCACCCCGCCGAGCGCGCCCTTCCACCCCGCATGCGCCGCGCCGACCACGCCCGCGTGCGGGTCGGCGAGCAGCACCGGCGCGCAATCGGCGGTGAGGATGCCGAGCAGCAGACCGGCCCGATCGGTGACGAGCGCGTCGGCATGGGGCCGCGCGTCGTCGGCGAAGGCGGCTGTCACCGTCACCGCATCGGCCGAGTGGACCTGATGCAGCGTCACCAATGCCGCGCCGGGCAGCACGGCGGCGACCGCGCGCGCGCGGTTCTCGGCGATCGCCGCGCGGTCGTCACCCGAGCCAAGGCCCACGTTTAGGCTGGCGAGCATACTGGTCGAGACGCCGCCCTGCCGGCCGAGGAAGCCGTGCGGCACGGGCTCCAGCAGCGCGGCGCGGATGGGCTTGGGGATCATGCGATCGGCATAGGTCAGGAAGGTGCTGGCGTGAATGGCGGAGATTGGTGATGGGGCGGACGCCCCCCGACGGCATCGATGTGCCAGAGTGGAGGTGTTA
>CAXUGZ010000280.1:0-2259 GCA_964250685.1 uncultured Sphingomonadaceae bacterium | reverse complement strand
TGCGGCCCTCATATGCGCGATTTGGCGCGACGTCAGTCCAGGCTCGGCCGCAGCCAGCGTTCGGCGGTGTCGAGATCGACGTCGCGGCGCGCGGCATAGTCCTCAAGCTGGTCGCGACCGATGCGCGCGACGCCGAAATATTGGCTGTCCGGATGGCCGAAATAGAAGCCCGAGACCGCCGCTGTCGGCAGCATCGCGAAGCTCTCGGTGAGCGTGATGCCCGTCCGCTGCAGCCCGAGCAGATCGAACAGCAGCGGCTTCAGGCTGTGATCGGGGCAGGCGGGATAGCCGGGCGCGGGGCGGATGCCGCGATATTTCTCGCGGATCAGCGCATCGTTGGTGAGCTGCTCGCCCGCGGCATAGCCCCACAAACGGTCACGGACATGGAGATGGAGCCGCTCGGCGAACGCTTCGGCCAGCCGATCGGCCAGCGCCTTCAGCAGGATGTCGCGATAATCGTCATGCTCGGCGCGATAGCGCGCGCTGCGATCGTCGATCCCGTGCATCGCCACCGCGAACCCGCCGAGCCAATCGCCCGCCGGATCGATGAAATCGGCGAGGCACATATTGGCGCGGCCTTCCCGCTTCTTCATCTGCTGGCGCAGCATGGGGAGACGTATCCCCCTCTCCCCTTCAGGGGAGAGGGTCGGGGAGAGGGGGCTGTCGGAAAGAGCAATCGGTGCGCGGGCGGCATCGACATCCCCCTCTCCCAACCCTCTCCCCTGAAGGGGAGAGGGCTTGATGACGATATCATCCCCGTCGCGCCGGCACGGCCACAGCGCCGCCACGCCCCGCGCGGTCAGCCACTTCTCCGCGACGATCTGGTCCAGCATCGCCTGCGCATCGGCCCACAGGCTGCGTGCGCTCTCCCCCACCACCGCATCGTCGAGGATCGCGGGATAATTCCCCGCCAGCTCCCACGCGCGGAAGAAGGGGGTCCAGTCGATGTAGCCGCGCAGATCGTCGAGCGGCCAATCCTCGAACAGGTGCGTCCCCGGCTGCGCGGGCGCGGGGGGCTTCTGCGCGGGATCGTAGGGGAAGGCGTTGGCGCGCGCTTCGGTCAAAGTCGCGAGCTCGTTCTGCCCGCGCCCCTCGCGCGCGGCGCGCACCGCGGCATAATCGTTCGCCACCTGCAGCACGAACGGGTCGCGCTGCGTATCGCTCAGCAAGGTCGACGCGACCCCCACCGCGCGGCTCGCATCCAGCACATGCACCACCGGCCCGGCATAAACGGGCGCGATCCGCAGCGCGGTGTGCACCTTGGAGGTGGTCGCGCCGCCGATCAGCAGCGGCATCGTCATCTTCGCGCGCGCCATCTCGGACGCCACCGTCACCATCTCGTCGAGCGAGGGGGTAATCAGCCCCGACAGCCCGATCATGTCGGCGTCATTCTCGTTGGCGGCTTTCAGGATATCGGGCCACGCCACCATCACGCCGAGATCGACGATCTCGTAGCCGTTGCACTGGAGCACGACGCCGACGATGTTCTTGCCGATATCGTGGACGTCGCCCTTGACCGTCGCCATGATGATCTTGCCCTTGGGGCGCGCGCCGGCCTCCTTCTGCGCCTCGATATAAGGCAGGAGGTGCGCGACCGCCTTCTTCATCACGCGGGCGGACTTCACCACTTGCGGCAGGAACATCTTGCCCGATCCGAACAGATCGCCGACGACGTTCATCCCGTCCATCAGCGGTCCCTCGATCACCTCGATCGGCCGCGCGTAGAGCAAGCGTGCCTCCTCGGTATCGTCAACGATATAGGCGTCGATGCCCTTGACCAGCGCATGTTCCAGCCGCTTGGGCACGTCCCACCCGCGCCATTCCTCCGCGGCCTTCTCGGCGACCGCGTCCTTGCCCTTGAAGCGCTCGGCGATCGCGATCAGCCGCTCGGTCGGCGTCTCGAAGCCGGTGCCGTCGCGCATCGTGCGGTTGAGCACGACATCCTCGCACGCCTCGCGCAATTCGGGATCGATCGTGTCGTAGACGTCGAGCTGGCCCGCATTGACGATGCCCATGTCCATGCCCGCGGGGATGGCGTGGTAGAGGAACACCGAATGCATCGCGCGCCGCACCGGCTCGTTGCCGCGGAACGAGAAGGAGAGGTTGGAGAGCCCGCCCGAGATGTGCGCGTGCGGGCAGCGCTTGCGGATCTCGCGCGTCGCCTCGATGAAGTCGACGCCGTAATTGTTGTGCTCCTCGATCCCCGTCGCCACCGCGAAGATGTTGGGATCGAAGATGATGTCCTCGGCCGGGAAGCCG
>CAXUGZ010000279.1:0-2261 GCA_964250685.1 uncultured Sphingomonadaceae bacterium | reverse complement strand
TTCTCGATGCTGGCGAGCCGCTTGGGCTCCTTCGCAGGGCTGGTGGTGGCGGACGTGTTCGCCGGCACGGGCGCGCTCGGGCTGGAGGCGTTGTCGCGCGGTGCCGCGCAGTGCACCTTCGTCGAGCACGATCGCGCGGCGCTCGCCGCGCTCAAGGCCAACATCGCCACGCTCGGCGCGGCGGCGGAGGTGCTTCCGATCGGGGTCGCCGCGCTCGGCCCCGCGCGGCGACCGTGCGACCTGCTGCTGTTCGACCCGCCTTATGGCAGTGGCGGCGGGGGTGCGCTGATCGAGCGGCTGACGCGGCTCGGCTGGGCCAGCCAGGGTGCCTGGGCGAGCGTCGAGACGAGCCGCGACGAGCACGTCTCCGCTGCGGGCTGGACGCTCGACGCCGAACGCATCCACGGCAAGGCCAAGCTCAGCGTCTTGGCGCGAGCGCCAGCAGCGCCACCAGGCTGACCGCCGCCAGCGCGCTGGCATAGAGGCCGACCGGCGCCAGCCCGTTGTGGTTGGCGAGCGCCTGCGCCACGATCGGCGTGAGCCCGCCGCCCAGGATGCCCGCCACGTTGAACGCCATCGACACGCCCGTATAGCGCACCATCGGCGGGAACAGGCTCGGCAGCCATCCGCCGAGCGGGCCGTAGGTGAACCCCATCACGAACAGCGCCAGTGCGAGGAACAGGAACACGCGGAACAGCGAACCCGATTCCATCAGCGGCGCCATGAGGAAGCCCGTCAGGATCGCGGCGACGCACCCGCCGATCAGCACGCGCCGTTCGTCCCAATGCCGATCCGCCGCCCAACCGGCGAGCACGATCCCCAATGCCATCAGCACGATCGCGCCGAGCTGCACGCCCAGGAACTGCGTCATGCCGTAACCCAGCGTCTTGGTGCCGTAGCCGAGCGCGAAGACCGTGCCGAGGTAATAGAGCACGAAGCACGCGATCGCGGCGAGCGTGGCGCCCAATAGCGTGCTCGAATGGTGGCGCAGCAGCTCGGCGAACGGCACCGCGGGCGGCGGAGCCTCGGCGAGCGCGGCCGAGAATTGTCGAGTCTCGCACAGGCTCAGCCGGATCCACAGCCCGATCACGACCAGCAGCGCGGACAGCGCGAACGGGATGCGCCAGCCCCAATCGTGGAACTGCGCGGGCGTGAGCAGCTGCGCGAGCAGCAGGAACACCCCGTTGGCGGCGATGAAGCCCGCCGGCGCGCCCAGCTGCGGCACCATGCCGAAGCGCGCGCGCCAGCCCGGCGGCGCATTCTCCATCGCGAGCAACGCCGCGCCGCCCCATTCGCCGCCGAGCCCGAAGCCTTGGCCGAAGCGCAGCGCGCACAGGATCGCGGGAGCCGCCCAGCCGGCCTGCGAATAGGTCGGCAGCACCGCGACCAGCAAGGTCGACACGCCCATCGTCAGCAGCGAGGCGACGAGCGTGGACTTGCGCCCGACGCGATCGCCGAAATGGCCGAAGAACAGCGATCCGAACGGCCGCGCCACGAACGCCACCGCAAGCGTCGCGAACGACGCGAGCTGCTGCACGCCGGGTGATGCGCTGGTGAAGAACAGCGATCCGAACACCAGGCTGGCGGCGGTCGCGTAGACGTAGAAATCGTAGAATTCGATTCCCGTGCCGACGAAGCTCGCGACCAGCACGCGGCGGGTAGAGGGGCGGGTCGATGGCGCTGCGCCTGCCTTGCCCATGCTACTCCCCGCCCGCCGGCAGCCTCATGGCCGCCGGCCAAGCGATGGCGCGGCGGGCGGCGGCGGTCAACCGCCTCGCCCGCCGCGGCTGGCGCTACTTGCGCGGACGGTGCTTCGTAGGGCCGCCCTGGACGCACTTGTCGGTCACCGTGCGCGTGCAGCGCGGATAGCTGCTCGTGTCGGTCGTCCCCGCCGACGGTGCTGGCGACGAGGCGCCGGGCGCCATGTCGCTGCCCGGACCCGGCGCCGGCGCGGCCGCACCGGCCGGCGGCGCCATGCCGTTGTCTGAGGGCGCGGGCGCGGGCGCGGGCGCGCTGGCCGCGGGCGGCATCGTGTTGTCCATCGGCGGCGTCGCCGGGGCAGGTGTGTTGGTCATCGGCGGCGAACCCTGCATCGGGGCGCCGGCGGGCATGTCCTGCGCGATGGCGGCGGTGCCGAACGCGAGCGAGGCGAACAGGATGAGCGATTTCTTCATCGGAAAACCTCCTATATTATCAAGACGGGGGGCGTGCCCGATCCCTCGCGCGCGCCGAACGGTACCGGCCCTGTCGGAACAGCCTAC
>CAXUGZ010000278.1:0-2281 GCA_964250685.1 uncultured Sphingomonadaceae bacterium | reverse complement strand
CGGGCTCGCTCCCGGCCAGCGCGCCGGCCTGTTGCGCCTGCGCCAGGTACATGCCCGCGAAATCGATCGGATCGAGCAGCAGCGGCGCGAAATTGCCGTCGCGCACCGTCTCGGCGACGATGCGCCGCGCGAACGGGAAGAGCAGGCGCGGGGCCTCGGCATAGAGGAACGGCTGGAGCTGCTCGGGCTCGACGTTGCGCGCGCCGAACAGGCCGGCATAGACGAGCTCGACTGCGAACGCGGTGGAATCGTTGTCGCCCGCGGCGCGCACCTCGATCTTCATCGCCACCTCGTGCACGTCGTCGGCAACGGGCGTGGCGGCGATGTTGACCTGCACGTCGATGCGCGGCTGCACCTGCGACTGGTAGACCCCCGGCGAGTTCGGGTTCTCGAACGACAGGTCCTTCACATATTGCGCGATCAGGCCGATCTGCGGGCCGGTGTCGGCGCCGTTGGGCTGGACGCCCTGCTGCTGGAAATCGCTCTCATTGTCGGCCATGGTCCATCTCTCGGGAGTGCGTGGGATCGGCGCTGGTGGGCGCTGGCGCGGCGCTAGCAGCCCACTCCTGGCAGGGCAATGCGGAACCCGGAAGGGGCCGGCGGCGTCTAGCTTCCCTGCGCGCATGGCGTTTGCAGAATTGACCGGGCGCTCCTATGTATGGCGCGGTCCAAGCAGCGGGAGGCCAGGTGACCACATTGATCGTTCTTGCGATGGTGTTCGTCTTCGTGGCGATGCGGCTGTGGAGCGTGCTCGGCCGCCGCACCGGCCACGAACAGCCTTTGCCCAAGGCCGATCGCGTGCTGACCCCGCGCCCCGCGGCGGTGAGCGTCCCCACCACCGACGCGTCGCATCAGGTCACGCACGAATCGGCCACCGCGCCGGGCGCGAGCGGCGGGCTGCGCGCGATCGTCGCGGCCGATCCTCAGTTCGATGCGCTCCGCTTCGTCGAGGGCGCGAAGTCGGCCTATGCCATGATCCTCGAAGCCTATTGGCGCGGCGACGAGGAGACGTTGCGCAACCTGGTCGACGGCGAGGTCGCCGGCGCCTTCGCGCAGGCGATCGCCGAGCGCAAGGCGGCGGGCGAGCAGCTCGACAACCGCCTCGTCTCGATCGAGCAGGCACAGATCGAGGACGCGCATGTCGAGGCGCAGACCGCCTACATCCGCATCCGCTTCGATGCCGACGTGGCGGCGGTGACGCGCGACCGCGACGGCAACGTCGTCGCCGGATCGCTGACCGATGCGGTGCCGACGCACGACGTGTGGACCTTCAGCCGTCCGGTCAAGTCGCCCGATCCGAACTGGATGCTGACCGAGACCGACGAGGCGGCCTGAGCGCCGCCGTGTCGGGCCGCCTTCGCCGCGCCGGGCTCGGTCTCATGCTGGCGCTCGCGATCGCCGGCTGCGTCGGCCGCCCGCAGCCCCGCCCGATCGTCGCTCCTCCGGCCCGGATCGTACCGCGCGCCGCTCCGCCGATCCAGCCGACCAAGCCCCGCAACGCGGTCGAGGCGGGCGTTTCTGCCGGCCCCCCGGTCGCCTCGCTCGATCTCGGCCCGGACGCTGCATCGGCCGCGCTCGGCGCATTTCGTTCCTCGTGCCGCGCGCTCACGCGCCGCGCTGATGCGAGCGGGCTCACGCGCGCCGCCGATTGGCAGCCGGCGTGTGCCGCAGCCGCTACGGCGGACACAGACCCGGTGACGTTCTTCCGCCAGCATTTCGAAACCGTGCTGGTGGGGGGCGGCGCGACCTTCTGCACCGGCTATTACGAGCCCGAGATCGCGGGATCGCGCACGCACGATCCGGGCTACGACGTGCCTGTCTACCGCCGCCCGCCCGATCTGGTCGAGTTCGATCCCGGCGCGGCGCGCGGCGTGCCGACCGGACGCAAGCAGCGCGGCCGCATGCAGGACGGCGTGCTGGTGCCCTATTACGAGCGTGCCGAGATCGACGCGGGCGTGCTCGCGGGCCAGGGGCTGGAGATCGCCTGGGCGGCCGATCCGGTCGAGTTCTTCTTCCTCCAGATCCAGGGATCGGGGAGGCTGCGCCTGCCCGATGGCTGGGTCATGCGGATCGGCTATGACGGGCAGAACGGGCGCGATTATGTCGGCCTCGGCAAGCTGATGCGCGATCGCGGGCTGATCGGCCCCGGCACCTCCTACGACACGTCGATGCAGGGCATGATGGGCTGGATGCGCTCCGTGCCTGACCAGGCCAGGGCGCTGATGGAGGAGGACAAGAGCTACGTCTTCTTCCACGAGCTGACCGGGTCGGGCCCGGTCGG
>CAXUGZ010000277.1:0-2338 GCA_964250685.1 uncultured Sphingomonadaceae bacterium | reverse complement strand
CCTCGCCCGCGCGCCACAGCCGCGCCGCCCCGCCCGCGACGATCAGCCACAGCAGCCCGGGCTCGGCAGCCGCGCGGTCGCGGTGCGAGGGTTCGGCATTGCCGCTCGGATGCGAGTGATAATGGCCGATGCGCCGCGCGCCGCCCGCCCGCTCGCGCCGCAGCGCGGCGATCAGCGCGCGCGGATCGATCTCGAAGCTGGTCGCGGGATCGTCGGCGACGTTGGCGGTCGCCTCGGCGTGATCGATCGACCCGCCATCGCCGAACAGCAGCCCGCACACCTCGCGATCGGGCGCGGACGCCGCCTCGGCGAGCAGCCGGTCGAGCAAGGCGGCGGCGATCAGCACGGTCATGCCCCTCCCTCTACCGCACGGGCGCGCGGCTTGAAAACCTGCCGCAATGCACCATATCGCGTCGGTGGACGCGGCGGGGTCGATCAAGCATGCGGCGATGCCGGCGGAGATGGCGGGATGGCGGCTCGATCGCGCGCTCGCGGCGGCGATCCCCACGCTCTCGCGCGAGCGGCTCAAGGCGCTGATCTCGGCGGGCGCGGTGACGCTCGGCGGGCTCACCGTGCGCGATCCCGCGACCAAGCTGGCGGCGCCGTGCGACGCCGCGGTGGCGGTGCCCGATCCCGCGCCCGCGACAGCCGCGGCGCAGGAGATGCCGCTCACCATCGCCTATGAGGACGAGCATCTGATCGTCGTCGACAAGCCGGCGGGGCTGGTGGTCCATCCCGCGTGCGGCAATCTCGACGGCACGCTCGTCAACGCGCTGCTGCACCATTGCCGCGGCTCGTTGTCGGGCATCGGCGGGGTCGAGCGGCCGGGGATCGTCCATCGCATCGACAAGGACACGTCGGGGCTGATCGTCGCCGCCAAGACCGATCGCGCGCATGCCGGGCTCGCCGCGCAGTTCGCGCGCCATTCGGTCGAGCGCGTCTATCACGCGATCGTCGCCGGGCGGCCGCGCGCCGACCAGGGGCGAATCGAGGCGCGGCTCGGGCGCAGCCCGTCCAACCGCAAGAAGATGGCGGTGGTCGGCGCGGGCAGCGGCAGGCATGCGGTCACGCATTACCGGCTGCTCGCCCCGCTGGCGGGTGCTGCGTTGGTCGAATGCCGGCTGGAGACGGGGCGGACGCACCAGGTGCGCGTCCACATGGCCTCGATCGGCCATCCGCTGCTGGGCGATGCGGTTTATGGGCGTTCCGCGGGCAAGCTGCGCGACCTTTTGGCCGCTCTGGAGTTTAAGCGGCAGGCGCTGCACGCGGCCAGGCTCGGCTTCGTCCATCCGGTGACAAGCCAGGCTTTGGCATTCGAAAGCACGATGCCCGCTGACATGCAGCAATTGTTCAGTCATCTTTCGGTAGAATGAGTATTTAAGGACGGCGAGGCGCGCGCGCCCGCCCGGACCGTGCGGTCCAGGGAGATCGATCATATGGCCATCGGCAAGACCCCCGCGACCATCCCCGCCCTCGGCGGCGAGGCCAGCCTCAACCGCTATCTGTCGGAGATCCGCAAGTTTCCGCTCCTCACGCCCGAGGAGGAATATATGCTCGCCAAGCGCTTCCAGGAGCATCAGGACCCGGAGGCGGCGGCGAAGCTCGTCACCTCGCACCTGCGGCTCGTGGCCAAGATCGCGATGGGCTATCGCGGCTACGGCCTGCCCGCGTCCGAGCTGATTTCGGAGGGCAATATCGGGCTGATGCAGGGCGTGAAGAAGTTCGAGCCCGATCGCGGCTTCCGCCTCGCCACCTATGCGATGTGGTGGATCCGCGCGTCGATCCAGGAATATATCCTGCGCTCGTGGAGCCTGGTGAAGATGGGCACCACCGCGGCGCAGAAGAAATTGTTCTTCAACCTGCGCCGGATGAAGAGCCAGATCGACGCGTTCGAGGACGGCGATCTGCGCCCCGAGCACGTCCAGAAGATCGCCACCGATCTGGGCGTGACCGAGGACGAGGTCCACTCGATGAACCGCCGCATGGCGATGGGGGGCGACACCTCGCTCAACGTCTCGATGCGCGAGGACGGCGAGGGCCAGTGGCAGGATTGGCTGGTCGACAGCGACCCGCTCCAGGACGAGCGGCTCGCCGAAAGCCAGGAGAAGGGCGTGCGCCACGACATGCTCGCGCAGGCGATGGACGCGCTCAACGATCGCGAGAAGCACATCCTCGCCGAGCGCCGCCTGGCCGACGATCCCAAGACGCTGGAGGAGCTCAGCCAGGTCTACGGCGTCAGCCGCGAGCGCGTCCGTCAGATCGAGGTGCGCGCGTTCGACAAGCTGCAGAAGGCAATGATGCGTATTGCCGGCGAGAAGCGGCTGATACCGGCGATGGC
>CAXUGZ010000276.1:0-2352 GCA_964250685.1 uncultured Sphingomonadaceae bacterium | reverse complement strand
GCATCGCCTCGGTCATCAGCTTGGACATGCCGTAGGGATTGATCGGGAGCGTCGCGCTGTCCTCGCGGATTGGTACCGCATCGGGGATGCCGTAGGTCGCGGCGGTCGACGAGAACAGGAAATGCCGCACCCCGCTCGCGACCGCGGCTTCGATCAGCGCGCGGCTCGCGGCGGTGTTGTTGCGATAATATTTGAGCGGATCGGCGACCGATTCGGGCACCACCACCGATCCGGCGAAATGCAGGATCGCGCCGATCCGATGCTCGGCGACGATGCGGCCGACCAAGGCCATGTCCGCCACGTCGCCTTCCACGAACGCCGCCTCCTCGGGCACCGCCCAGCGGAAGCCGGTGACGAGCGTGTCGATCACCACCACCCGCCAGCCCGCCTCGAGCAGCGCCAGCACCGCATGGCTGCCGATATAGCCCGCCCCGCCCGTGACGAGCACGGCAAACGGCCTGGACGGAGCGGGCGCGGTCATGCGCAGGCAATGCCGCAAAGCGCGGCCGATCGCCAGTCCTCCTCAGTCGGCGGAGGCGGCGTCGACCAGCACCAGTTCGGCATCCTCCAGCGCGGTCACGCGCAGCGTCTCGACCGCGCTGATCGCCGCGCCGTCGCGTGGGCCGACGCGCGTGCCCTCGATCTCGACCGCGCCGCTGGCGGGGACGAGATAGGCGCGCCGATCGAGCCCGAGCGGATAGTCCGCGCGCTCGCCCGCCCTGAGCGTCGCGCCGAGCACGCGCGCGGGCGTGCGGATCGGCAGCGCGTCGCCGTCGTCGGCGAAGCCGGAGGCGAGCGTGACGAAGCGGCCCGAGCGGTCGCCTTTGGGGAAGGGCCGCGCGCCCCAGCTCGGTTCGCCGCCGCGCTCGCTCGGCTCGATCCAGATCTGGAACAGCTGCGTGGTCTCCTCCTCCGCGTTGAACTCGGCGTGGACGATGCCGCTGCCGGCGGACATGACCTGCACGTCGCCGGCCGCGGTGCGCCCGCGATTGCCGAGGCTGTCCTCGTGCGTGATCGCGCCCTCGCGGACATAGGTGATGATCTCCATGTCGCGATGCGGGTGCGGCGGAAAGCCGCTCCCCGGCGTGATCGCGTCGTCGTTCCACACGCGCAAGCTCCCCCACCCGCCGCGCGCGGGATCGCGATACCCGCCGAACGCGAAATGGTGGTGCGCGTCGAGCCAGCCGTGATCGGCGGCGCCGAGGCTGGCAAAGGGGCGCAGGTCGATCATGCTCTGGTCGCGGCTGGCGGCGCAGCGACGCTGTCCTGATCGCCGAACAGCCACGCCAATGCGTCATCTTCACGAACGAAAAACGCCGTCCCGTCCGCCGCCGCGACGCGCTTGGCCTGCATCATCTCCAACGGAGATACGGACACGAGCATCGCTTTGCGGCGCGACAGCGAACTGTAATGGGCGATGATCCCCTGCATTCGCGCCGTGATATCGCGCGACTGCACGGTCGAGGTGCGGATATCGGCCAGCAGCAGGTACTCGCCCGGCCGTCCGCCCTCCGACGGCATACGGGCGAACGCCTCGGCCAGTTCCTGCTCGAAGCTGTCCGTGGTGGCATGGTCCATATGCCCCGAAAACGTCAGGCGGATGTGGTTCCGTCGGGGGTCCAGCTCGATCAGATATGTTGGCTTCGCTGCCATTGAAGTATCCTCGTTATACGCCCTGAATGCTGCTATTGACGGATAGATAAGAGCTATAAAAGATTTTGTACGAAGAAACTCTTAATCAGCAGACGTGATTGTTCATATTATTAACGGTCTGGATACCGTCTGCCCTTCCTATCGACGCGTTCGGCGCGGCCGTAGACAATGACGACGGCGGAGGCGCAGCTCTGATCGATCGAGCCGTGCCGAACGTAGGTAGGAAACGCGCCCAGCCGCGGCAACGGGCGCGGTTGACCCGCCGGCCGTGGCGCGCGAAGGATCGCCGATGGCCGATCCTTCCGAGCCGGGCGAGGACGCGAGCGCCGAGCTGGCGCGGCTCGCGGACGAGATCGCGCGCCACAACCGGCTGTATCACGATCAGGACGCTCCCGAGATTTCGGATGCCGACTATGACGCGCTCGTCCGCCGCAACGCCGCGCTGGAGGCGGCCTTCCCCCATCTCGTCCGCACCGACAGCCCGGCGGCGCAGGTCGGCGCGAGCCCGAGCGGGCCGCTCGCCAAGGAGCGCCACGCGCGGCCGATGCTCAGCCTCGACAACGCCTTTGCCGACGAGGAGGTGGCCGAGTTCGTCGAGCGCGTGCGCCGCTTCCTGCGGCTGGGCGAGGAGGAGCCGGTGGCGTTGGTCGCCGAGCCCAAGATCGACGGCCTGTCCTGTTCGCTGCGCTACGAGGGGCG
>CAXUGZ010000275.1:0-2367 GCA_964250685.1 uncultured Sphingomonadaceae bacterium | reverse complement strand
GCGCGCTATGCACTGTGCACGATGTGCATCGGCGTCGGCCAGGGCATCGCGACGGTGATCGAGCGCTGCTGACGCCGGTGACGATCGGTTGATCGGTGGCGCGGGTGACGCGCGCGGAACGATCAGCTAAGCGCGCGCTCTTCCCGCCGATCGGAAATGCCCGTGCCGACGCTCCACGCCCGCTTCGCCGCCGACCTCGCCGCCGCGCTCGACGCGCTGGAGCGCGAGGGTGCGCTGCCGCCGGGGCTCCAGCGGCGCGGCATCACCGCCGAGCCGCCGCGCGACCCCGCACATGGCGACATCGCCACCAACGCGGCGATGGTGCTCGCCAAGCCCGCGGGAACCAATCCGCGCGCGCTCGCCGCGCTGATCCAGCCCAGGCTCGCGGCGCTGCCGCACATCGTCGCGGCCGAGATCGCCGGGCCGGGCTTCCTCAACGTGCGCCTGGCGGCCGATACGTGGCGCGGGGAGCTGGCGACGATCCTGGCCGAGGGCGCGGATTACGGGCGCTCCGCGATCGGCGCGGGCACGCGCATCAACGTCGAATATGTCTCCGCCAACCCGACGGGGCCGATGCACATGGGGCATTGCCGCGGCGCGGTGGTGGGCGATGCGCTCGCGAGCCTGCTCGAATATGCGGGCCATGCGGTCACGCGCGAATATTACATCAACGATGCCGGCGCGCAGGTGCAGACGCTGGCCCGCTCGGCGCACCTGCGCTACCGCGAGGCGCTGGGCGAGGCGGTGACGATCCCCGAGGGGCTGTATCCGGGCGATTACCTGGTGCCGATCGGCGCGGCGCTCGCCGCCGAGTTCGGCGATCGCTATCGCGACGCGCCCGAGAGCGAATGGCTCGCTCCGTTCCGCACGCGCACGGTCGCGGCGATGATGGACATGATCCGCGCCGATCTCGCTCTGCTCGGCATCGTCCACGACGTGTTCGCGTCCGAGGCGGCGGTGCAGCAAGCGGGGCGGGTGGACGCCGCGCTCGATCGGCTGCGGGAACAGGGGCTGGTCTACGAAGGCACGCTCGATCCGCCCAAGGGCGAGCTTCCCGACGATTGGGAGCCGACGCGGATGACGCTGTTCCGCGCGACCGCGTTCGGCGACGATCAGGACCGCCCGGTGCGCAAGTCCGACGGGAGCCTCACCTATTTCGGCACCGACCTCGCCTATCACGCGCAGAAGGCCGAGCGCGCCGACGCGCTGATCGACATCTGGGGCGCCGACCATGCCGGCACGGTCAAGCGCATCCGCGCGGCGGTCGAGGCGCTGACCGGGGGGGCCAAGCCGTTCGACGTCAAGCTGGTGCAGATGGTGCGGCTGCTGCGCAACGGCGAGCCGGTCAAGATGTCCAAGCGCTCGGGCTCGTTCGTCACGCTGGCCGACGTGGTGGAGGAGGTGGGGCGCGACGTCGTGCGCTTCACCATGCTGACGCGCAAGGCCGATGCGCAGATGGATTTCGACTTCGCCAAGGTGGTCGAGGCGTCGAAGGACAATCCGGTCTTCTACGTGCAATACGCGCATGCGCGCATCCGCTCGCTCCACCGGCGCGCGGCGGAGGCGGGGATGACGCTGCCGCCGGCGGAGCTGTCGCTGCTCGACGCGGACGAGCTCGCGCTGGTGCGCGTCGCCGCGCAATTCCCGCGCGTGATCGAGGGCGCGGCGGCGAGCCACGAGCCGCACCGGGTCGCCTTCTACCTCTACGATCTGGCGGCGGCGTTCCACGCCTTGTGGAATCGCGGCAACGACGATCCCGAACGGCGCTTCCTTGTGGCGGATCGTCCCGATATCACCGCCGCGCGGCTGGCGCTGGCCGATGCGATCGGGCAGATCGTGCGCAACGGGCTGGGCGTGATGGGTGTCGCCGCGGCGGAGGAGATGCACTGATGGCGGAGATCAGGCGCGGCTTCGGGGACCGGCCCGGCGAGCGGCTGCCGTGGCTCGAGCCGGTCGAGGACGAGGAGGAGGAGACGGCGCAGGTCGGCCTGCGCGGGCTCGCCGCGCTGGCGCTGATGCTGCTGGTGGTGGTCGGGCTGTTGGTGGCGGCGTTCGTGCTGTTCAGCCACTGGCGCGCGAGCCGCGCCGAGCTCGGCCAGATCATCCACGCGCCGACCACGCCCTACAAGGAGAAGCCGCGCAACCCGGGCGGGCTCAACGTCGACGGCAGCAACGTGGTGGCGCAGCGCACGGGCGCGGGCGCCGACATCGACGCGCCGCTCGACCTGACCGCGATCCCCGAGGAGCCGGTGACCGGGCCGGGGAGCGCCGCGCCGGCCGCCGCCGCGCCGCCCTCCCCTGCACCCGCGCCCGCCCCCGCGCCGCGCAACGCACCTCCAGCCGCGCCCGCGCCCAAGCCGCAGGCGA
>CAXUGZ010000274.1:0-2421 GCA_964250685.1 uncultured Sphingomonadaceae bacterium | reverse complement strand
GAGATCGGCCGCGTCCATCTGCTCGGGGCCGAGCGCGCGCGCGGCGAGCCCGGTCACGCCGCACTCCGGAAGCCGAAGCCCTCCGCCGCCAGCCCCGGCCCGAACGCGAGCGCGACCCCGCGCGCGACCGGCGCACCCGCGAGGAAGCGCGCCAGCACGAACATCAGCGTCGCCGACGACATGTTGCCATTGGCCGCGAGCACCCCGCGCGAATAAGCGAGCGCGTCGTCGGGCAGGTCGAGCGCGCGCTCGACCGCGTCGAGCACCGAGCGCCCGCCGGCATGCACCGCCCAGCCGTCGACCGGCTCTCCGCCCACCAACGCCGCGCGCGTCGCCGGATCGCCCAGCGCCTCGGCGATCCGCCCCGGCACCGCGCCCGCCAGCGTCATCACGAACCCCTCGTCGCCCACCGTCCAGCGGATCAGTTCGTGGCTTTTGGGCAGGGTCGCCGCCGCGAAGCGATCGAGCGCGAGCCCCTCGGCCTCAGCGCTGACGAGCGCGGCGGCCGCCCCGTCGCCGAACTGGAGCATGCCGAGCAAAGGCTCGACCTCGGTATCGCCCTGGAGGTGCAGCGTGGTGAGCTCGATCGTCACCACCAGCACGCGCGCCGCGGGCTCCGAGCGGACGAGATGGTGCGCCACACGCAGCGCCGCGACCGCGCCGTAGCAGCCCATGAAGCCCACCAGGGTGCGCTCGACGTTACCGGGCAGGCCGAGCGCGCGCGCGATGATCTGGTCGATACCGGGCGCGACGAAGCCGGTGCAGCTCGCCACCACCAAATGCGTCACCGGGCCGAGCTCCCCCAAAGCCGCGATCGCCTTCAGCGCGAGCGGGGGCGCCTCCGCGGCATAGACCGCCATGCGTGCCGAGGTGGGCGGCATGCCGTCGGTATAGAAGCCGCCGACCACCTGCGTGCCCCCCGGCGGCGGCGCCAGCACCGACCAGCGGTGCGTGATCCCCGATCGCTTCGCCATGCGCTTGAACAGGCCCAGCATGCGCGGATCGGCGAGGCGCGATTCCGCCCAGCCGACGAACAGGCCGTGTACCTCATGGTCCGGCACCGCGGTGCCGATCCGGTTTATATGCGCGATCGCGGGGGACATTCCTTCATGGAAACGTCCCGCCGCCGATTTCTATCCGCAGGCCGAAGCGCCGCGTCGCGCGCGCGGGCAGCTCGATCACGCCGGGCTTGTCGCGGAACTCGCCCGCATAGCCCTCCGGGTCGGCGATCCCCTGCCACGGCTCGATGCACAGGAAGGGTGCGCCGGGCTTGGTCCAGATGCCGAGCAGCGGCATCGCCGGGAACGACACCTCCAGCGTCGGCGCGCCCGGCGCGCCATAGGTGACGCGGCGCGAGGCGAGCGAATCGAAGATCAGCGCGTCGTCCTCGAACAATGCGTCGCGCACGTTCAGCGTGCGTCCCTCGACCGGGGTGGGCTCGGGCGCGGGGCGGAGCAGGCCCTCGCGATCGATGCGGCGGATCGGCGCGGGCTCCTCCTCCGCAAAGCGCACGCAATGGTCGGCGCGCGCGGCGCCGTAGGGGAGCGGCCAGCGCAAAGCGGGGTGGAAGCCGAAGCTCGCGGGCAGGGGCACCTCGCCCAGATTGGTCAGGTCGGCATCCACCGACAGCGCCGCGCCCGCCACCGCGAAGCGGATATCGAGCCGGAACTCGAACGGATAGGCGGCACGCGTCGCGTCGTCGGCCTCGAGCCGGAAGGTGACCGCGTCCGCCGCCTGCTCGGCCACCGCGAAATGGCGGCGGCGTGCGAAGCCATGCTTGGGCATCGGAAAAGCGCGTCCGTCGACACGGATCTGCGCATGCCGTGTGACGCCGATCACGGGGAACAGGATCGGCGCGCGCCCGGTCCAGAATGCGGGGTCGCCGTCCCACAACAGGTCGCGCCCGTCGCCATCCTGCAGCCGATGGAGTTCGGCGCCGAGCGGCGCGATCTCGGCGCTGATGCCGGTAGCGGCGATGCGGATCGGGGGAGCGGAATCGGCCATGCGCGGGTCTTGGGCCGATCGCGCCCGCACCGCAATCGGCCGGGGGCAAGGCGCGGCACCTCTGCTATGCCGCCGCGATGACCGATACCCCCGCGACCGGCCTCGCCATCTACGACATGGACCGCACGATCACGCGCACGGGCACCTACACGCCCTTCCTGCTCCACGCGGCGAGGTCGCTCGCGCCGTGGCGGCTCGCGCTCGCGCCGTTGGTGCCGTTCGCGATGCTCGCCTATGCGGCGCGGCTGATCGACCGGCGGCGGCTCAAGGAGGTCAGCCAGCGCCTGCTGATCGGCGGCCGCATCCCGCGGGCGCGGCTGGCACCCGCGACCGAGGCGTTCGCCGACCTGGTGATGAAGGCCAACATCCACCCCGGCGCGCTCCGCCAGATCGCCGAGGACCGCGCCGCCGGCCGCC
>CAXUGZ010000273.1:0-2431 GCA_964250685.1 uncultured Sphingomonadaceae bacterium | reverse complement strand
GGTAATCCACGACGGGATCATGCGCGACGGAAATCACGCCTCTACGTTTCGTGGCGCTCACTGTCGCCTGCTCGCACGATGTCGCACCGGCAAGCTACAAGCTTCCAACCAAAAGGTCAGGCAGCAAGAATGGTGCCCAGGGACGGGATCGAACCGCCGACACCGTGATTTTCAGTCACGTGCTCTACCAACTGAGCTACCTGGGCACGCTATTGGAGCGGCGCCTATAGAGGCGGCGGCGCTTAGCTGTCCAGCCCGGCGGGATCACCGTCGCGCAAGGTCGCGTCGATCGGCGGCCCGGGAATGCGGTGGCCGTCGGATAGCCATTGCAGCAGATCGCGGTCGCGGCAGCCCTGGCTGCAGAACGGCGTGCTCGCCGCGGCGGCGGGCTTGCCGCAGCCGGGGCATGGCGCGCCGCGATCAACTCTGGGAACGGCCGGCATCGCCCCCGGATATGGCGCGGCCCGGCTCCTCCCGCAAGATCACCGGCGCACCTGCGCGCGCGGCAACGAGATCGATCCAACCGGGCCGGGCGGCGATCCGCGCGGCGACGGCGGGGTGGGCGGACAGCGTGACAGCGCCGTGGCCGGCGGCGCGTTCGGCGCGCCGCAGCAGCGCCAGCGCCGCCGCCCCGATCGGGTCCGCCGCCAACAGCTCCGGCAGCGACGCACGCACGCGCGGGCGCACGATCTGGAGGAAGCCGAAGCCGTTGACCGCGGTACGCTCGAACGGGCGCGGCAGCACCGCATCAAGTGCTGCGGCGGCCGCCTGGCGGTCGTCCCGGTGCGCGAGCGTGGGCAGATCGATCCCGATCGAACCCGCGATGCCGAAGCGGCGGATCGCCTCCCCCGCCCGGCGTGCGCCCGACAGCGCGAGCTCGGCCGCGCCGCCCCCGCCGTCCACGTCGATCAGCGTCATCGCCGGGGTCAGCGATATGCGCAGCAGCGCGTCGGGCCGGGCGACGATACCGCTCGCCGCCTCCTCGAGCGCCTCGAACCAGCCGTGCCGTTCGAACGGGTCCGCGCCCGGGCCGGAGCGCCGCACGGGCACGTCCCCCGCCGAGATGCGCGCGAGCAGATTGGGGCCGGGTGCGGGAACCGCGCCGGGCGGGGCGGCGCGGACGCGCGCCGGCTTGGCGCCCCCCGCCTCGGGCAGCGCCTCGCGCACCACCTGCACGAGCAGGCGCGCACCTTCGGTCAGGCCGGAGTGGACGGGCGTCATCTGCGCCTGCGTGCCATCGTCGAGCGCCGCGAGCCCGCGCCCCGATGCGTCGGCGGGGCGGATCAGCCGCGCGGGCAGCACCGCGCCCGCGCGCGGCAAGGGCTGTTCGTCACGCTCTACCGCCATTTCGAGGATCGTGCCGTGCTCGACCAGCGCCGCGCGCGCCTCGCCGATCCCGGCCTCGTACAGCCACTCAGCCAAGCGCGATCCCCGCGCCGAGCAACAGCGCGCGCGTTTCGAACAAAGGCAGCCCCATCACGCCCGAATGGCTGCCCGAAAGCGCGCGGACCAGCGCCTCGGCCCGCCCCTGGATCGCATAGCCGCCCGCCTTGCCGATGCCCTCGCCGCACGCGGCATAAGCCTCGATCACGGCGGGGGGCAGGATGGTGAAGGCGACGATGCTGATCGAAAGGCGGTGGCGCGCAACGCCGGCGGCGTCGATCACCGTGACCGCGCTCAGCACGCGATGCCGCCGGCCGGAGAGCAGCGCCAGGCAGGCGCGGACCTCGGCGGCGTCGCCGGCCTTGGGCAGGATGCGGCGTCCCGCGGCGACGACCGTGTCGGCGGCGAGCACCACCGCGCCCGGGTGGCGCGCGGCGACGAGCGCCGCCTTCGCGGCGGCGATGCGGCGCGCGTAGAGCGCGGGCAGTTCGCCCTTGTGCGGTGTCTCGTCGAGTTCGGCGGGGTCGACCTCGGCGACCACGCCGATCCGCGCGAGCAGATCGCGGCGGCGCGGGCTGGCCGAGGCGAGGATCAGGCGCATCGCGCGGGGGATCGCACGGGGGCCGGTTCGCGGCCGGTCACTTGAAGCGGTAGGTGATGCGTCCCTTGGTGAGATCGTAAGGCGTCAGCTCGCACAGCACCTCGTCGCCGACCAGCACGCGGATGCGGTTCTTGCGCATCTTGCCCGCGGTATGGCCGAGCACCTCGTGATTGTTCTCGAGCTTCACGCGGAACATCGCGTTGGGCAGCAGCTCGACCACCTGTCCGCGCATCTCAAGCAGTTCTTCTTTCGGCAAGCGAAATCCTCGAAGTTCGATGATGTTTAAAATTCTGGCTGTCCTTAGCCGCTGCGGCGGCAAAAGGAAAGGCAGGCACCCGCGGCATACGACAACGCCGCCGCGGCCGCGCCAGCGCGGTTGCATCGTGATGCGGACGCTGGCTATAGCGGGGCATGGTTCGCTTTTCGTTCTGCGGCGTCGAGTTGGCT
>CAXUGZ010000272.1:0-2442 GCA_964250685.1 uncultured Sphingomonadaceae bacterium | reverse complement strand
CGAGGCCGCAATGCGCTCCGGCATTGCCGTTGAAGTGGCCCTGCGTGTGATGCGCGCCGAGAGTGGCGGCAGCCCGGGAATCGTCTCGATCAAAGGTGCGATCGGCTGCATGCAGATCATGCCCGCGACCTGGGCGTATCTGTCGCGGCGCCACGGCCTCGGCAGCGATCCGTACGATGCGCGCATGAACATGATCGGTGGGGCATTATATCTCGCCGAGCTGGCGCGCCGCTTCGGATGGCCGGGTGCATACGCCGCCTATAATGCCGGGCCGGCGCGCTACATCCGCTATGCCGCGAACGGCGTGCCGCTCCCGGCGGAAACCGTGGCTTACGCGGCGCGGCTCGGCGGTGCTGCCGCACCTGCCATCGCCGCGATCCCACTTGCGCGCTGGCAGGAGGCGCGGCTGTTCCTCGATCGGAGCGGCGGAGATCGCGGGGTCATAGACAATCACGCGCTCAAGCTTGTGACCGCAGCGGGGGAAGCGGGAGTGGCGCCAGCTTCGGTCGATGCCCCACCAACTCGCGGCATGGTCGCGACGCTGTTCCCGCTTTCATCGAATGCCGCACAGATCCAACGATGATTGTGTCGGTGTATGTGCCAGCCTGCGCTTGGCGCGGCTGGTCCATATACCCGGAGGCTATTCCGACTTGCGCTGCTGCGGGATCGTCGACCGTTCGGCGGCGCGTGCGGCTTCGGCGGCTTGCTCCGCCTCGGTTGCGAACGCACGCGCGCCTCGTCGCTTGAACAGCGCCTTGACGTGGCTGCCGTCGTCGCCTTGCATCCGAGCTGCGGCATCGATGAACGCACCGTACAACAGCGCACGATCATCATCTGCGAGCGCAACCAGCCCAGCCTTTTGCACCAAACCGCCGAGCTCGATCAGATGCTTCGTCCGCTCTCGTCTCGCCACGACCCAGCTCCTCGTATCCGTGCGCGCCCGTGCCGCATCAAGCCTGTTCCGAAGCACCCGCAGGCGCTTCGCCGCTTTCGCTGCCGCCACGAGCGCGGCGCGAGGATCGCCGGCTCGTCTCCCGAAAAAACCGTGCGCCGGCTTCGCTCCATGCGGTCGTGATCGCCTTGCTCTTCTCCGCCACCACGCCGAGCAGCGCACCGGCCAGCACGTCGGGCTCCAGCGCATCGGCGCCGGTTGCCTCGATCAGCTCGCCGAACTGCTGGATCTTGCGCGCCCGGAGCAGCTTCGCCCGCTCGTTCAGCGCCTTCAATTCCGCATCGAAATCCCGTACCTTCCGCATGATCGCATCTCCTGTAGCGCGGTGTGATGCGATAAAGCTGGGTGGCTTGAAGCACTCAGCCAAGAGCGTCGGCAGCCGTTTCAGCCTCTTCAATCTCGAATGCGTGCGATAGCGCATGAGAGCGCGCTTATACGTCGTACCGACGTCGCGGGGTCCCGGGGTATTCTTGGCCCCATCATGGCGATCTACCACTTCTCGGCGAAGGTGATCGGCCGCGGCGCCGGCTCCAGCGCCGTCGCGTCCGCCGCCTACCGCTCGGCGTCGCGGCTCCATGACGAGCGGCTCGACCGGCATCACGACTTCTCCAACAAGACCGGCGTCGTCCACTCCGAGGTCATGCTGCCGGAGGGCGCGCCCGAGCGTCTGCGAGATCGGCAGACGCTGTGGAACGAGGTCGAGGCGACCGAAAAGCGCAAGGACGCCCAGCTCGCCCGCGAGGTCGAGTTCTCCATCCCGCGCGAGATGACCAGGGAGCAGGGGATCGCACTCGCTCGCGACTTCGTGAAACGCGAGTTCGTCGACCGCGGCATGATCGCCGACGTCAACGTGCATTGGGAGATTGGCAGCGACGGCAACGCTAAGCCGCACGCGCATGTCATGCTCACCATGCGCGAGGTCGGACCGGACGGGTTCGGCGCGAAGGTCCGCGATTGGAACGCGACCGCACTGTTGCAGAGCTGGCGCGAGAACTGGGCGAGCCACGTCAACGAACGGCTTCAATCGCTCGGCATTGAGGCACGGATCGATCACCGTAGCTACGATGCGCAAGGCGTCGATCTCGAACCGCAGCACAAGATCGGCGCAGCTGGTGCGCGCAGGCTGGAGCGTGGGGAGGATGCGGAGCGCGCCGACGAGCACGTCCGCATCGCCCGTGCCAATGGTGCCACCCTCATCGCGCATCCGGAGATCGGCCTCGACGCGCTGACGCGGCAGCAGGCGACCTTCACGCGCCGCGACATGGCGGTGTTCGCGCATCGTCATTCGGACGGTCGAGAACAGTTCGATCGCGTGCTCGCCGCGATGCGCGCGTCGGATCAGGTGCTCGCGCTCGGCCGCGACGGACGCGGCGAGGAGCGGTTCACCACGGTCTCGATGCTGAGCGCCGAGGAAGCGCTCGCGCGCAACGCCGTTGCACTCGCGGCGTCCAAGCATGCGGTCGGCCGACACGATGTCGAGCGTGCCGTTG
>CAXUGZ010000271.1:0-2443 GCA_964250685.1 uncultured Sphingomonadaceae bacterium | reverse complement strand
AGCGCCTCCCCCGCATCGTCGATACCCCTCGGACGCGCTGACGCGCGCCACCTCCCCTTGCAGGAGAGGATCGAGGATGACGGGCGCTTGACGGGCGCGGCGGGGCGGTCGACAGCGGTGCCATGAGCATCGATGACCGCCTGGCCGAGCTCGGCCTCGTCCTGCCCGAACCCGCCGCTCCGGTCGCCGCCTATGTCCCCGCGGTCGCGATCGGCGGGCTGCTCCACATCTCCGGCCAGCTGCCGTTCCGCGACGGGCGGCTGATCGCGGGCCGCTGCGGCGAGGATGCCGACGAGGAGCTCGGGCGCATCGCCGCCGAGCGCTGCGCGGTAATGCTGCTCGCGCAGATCAAGGCGGCGTTGGGCTCGCTCGAGCGCGTCGCCCGCATCGTCAAGGTGGGCGTGTTCGTCTCCTCCAGCCCCAAATTCACCGCGCAGGCCAAGGTCGCCAACGGCGCGTCGGAGCTGATGCAGCGCGTGTTCGGCGAGGCGGGGCGGCATGCGCGCAGCGCGGTCGGCGTCGCGGTGCTGCCGCTCGGCGCGCTGGTCGAGGTCGACGCGATCGTCGCGATCCGGGACTGACGCCCGGGTGAGCGGGGTCGTCGCGCGCATGGCCGACGGCGTCGCCGCGTTTGCGCCCGCGCAATGGGATGCGTGCGCGGGCGCGGACAATCCGTTCGTCAGCCACGCTTTCCTGTCGGCGCTCGAGGATTCGGGCAGCGCGGTGGCGCGCGCGGGATGGCAGCCGGTGCCGATCGCGATCGACGGGCCCGACGGCGCGCCCGCCGCCCTGCTCCCCGCTTATGCCAAGAGCCACAGCCAGGGCGAATATGTGTTTGATCACGGCTGGGCGGATGCGTGGGCGCGCGCGGGCAAGGACTATTATCCCAAGCTGCAGATCGCGGTGCCGTTCTCGCCCGTGCCAGGGCCGCGCCTGCTGCTGAGGGACGCAGGCCTCGCGCC
This sequence comes from uncultured Sphingomonadaceae bacterium, assembly GCA_964250685.1. GTDB lineage: Bacteria > Pseudomonadota > Alphaproteobacteria > Sphingomonadales > Sphingomonadaceae > Sphingomonas_I. The sequence goes on along the minus strand of CAXUGZ010000271.1, from coordinate 1,481 downwards.
CGCGCTGATCGCGGCGGCCGAGGCGGTGGTGGCGCAGCACGATCTCTCCTCGGCGCACGCGACCTTCGTCGAGCCCGGACAGGTGCCCGCGTTCGAGGCGGCGGGGTGGCTGATCCGCACCGATCGCCAGTTCCACTGGCTCAACCAGGATTATGCCGATTTCGACGGCTTCCTCGACGCGCTCGCCAGCCGCAAGCGCAAGGCGATCCGCAAGGAACGCGTCGCCGCGCGCGAGGGGCTGGAGTTCGTCCACCTTACAGGCGACGAGATCACGCCCAAGCATTGGGACGCCTTCTGGCGCTTCTACCAGGATACCGGCGCGCGCAAATGGGGGCGGCCTTATCTGACGCGCGCCTTCTTCACCCTGCTCGGGCAGCGGATGGGCGAGCGCGTGATCCTGATGCTCGCGCTGCGCGGGGGCAAGCCGATCGCGGGCGCGCTCAACCTGGTCGGCGCGGACACGCTCTACGGCCGCTATTGGGGGTGCACCGAGGAGGTGCCGTTCCTCCATTTCGAGCTGTGCTACTACCAGGCGATCGACGCCGCGATCGCGCGCGGGCTCAAGCGGGTCGAGGCGGGCGCGCAGGGCGAGCACAAGCTCGCGCGCGGCTATCAGCCGACGCCGACCTTCTCGGCGCACTTCATCCCCGATCCGCGCTTCCGCCGCGCGGTGGCGGACTATCTCGCGCACGAGCGCCGCCAGGTGGAGGCGACGATCGCGGCACTCGACGAGATGGGGCCGTACAAGAAGGCCGACTAAGCCGTCTCCCTCCAGGGAGAGGGCTTATTGCGTCAGCGCCCCTGCATGTCGCGCGCCTCGGCCGGGATGCGCACGGTGAGGCTTTCCAGCGCCGCGTCGAGCCAGATCTGGCAGGCGAGCCGGCTGGTGCGCGTGACGTGCGCGGCGAGGTCGAGCAGGTCGTCCTCGTCCGCGCTCGCGGGCGTGAGCCGGTCGAAATCCTCGGGCGCGACGATGACGTGGCAGGTCGAGCACGCCATCTGCCCCTCGCACGTCCCCTCGAGCGGCTGGTCGGCGGCCTGCGCCACGTCGAGCAGCCGCGCCCCCGCCGCCGCCTCGACCTCGCGCGGCGCCCCGTCGGCGGCGACGAACCGCACCGTCACGCCCATTCGAGCTGCCTTTCCGCCGCCGCGTTGATCAGCGCCGCCGCCTCCTCGATCTCCGCCTCGGCGGTATAGCGCCCGAAGCCGAGGCGGATCGAGGAGCGCGCCTGCGCGTCGGTCAGTCCGATCGCGCGCAGCACATGGCTCGGCCGCCCCGATCCGCTGGCGCAGGCCGAGCCGGCGGAAAAGGCGACGTTGCGCAGTTCGGAGATCAGGCGGCCGGCATCCACGCCGTCGCGGCGCAGGTTGAGGTTGCCGCGATAGCGCAGCGCCGGGTCGCCGTTGATCGTCCAGCCGCTGAACAGCCGCTCCACCCGGTCCGCCAGCCGATCGACATGCCGGCGATCCGCCGCGCGCCG
>CAXUGZ010000270.1:0-2485 GCA_964250685.1 uncultured Sphingomonadaceae bacterium | reverse complement strand
GCCCCTGCCCTCGATCCAGGCGGCGGCATCGGCGCAGACGCGCGCATGGACCGCCGGATCGCGCACCACGCCGCCCTTGCCCACCTCGCCGCGCCCCGCCTCGAACTGCGGCTTGACGAGCGCGACGAGGCGCGCGGCGGGCGCGGCGAAGTCGAGCGGGCGATCGAGCACCTTGGCGAGCCCGATGAAGCTCGCGTCGCACACGATCAGGTCCACCGCCTCGGGCACTTCGGCGGGGGTGAGGTGGCGCGCATTGGTGCGCTCGTGCACGATCACGCGCGCGTCCTGGCGCAGCGTCCATGCGAGCTGGTTGGTGCCGCTGTCGACCGCGTAGACGCGCGCCGCGCCGCGCGTGAGCAGCACGTCGGTGAACCCGCCGGTGGACGCGCCGACATCGAGCGCGACCGCGCCCGTCACGTCCCAGCCGAAATGCGCGAGCGCGTGATCGAGCTTGATGCCGCCGCGCGACACCCACGGATGATCGCGCCCGCGCACGTCGAGCACGACGTCGGGGGCGAGCTGCTCGCCCGCCTTGGCGAGCTTGCGGGTCCCCGCATAGACGAGGCCGGCGAGGATCAGCGCCTGCGCGCGCGCGCGGCTCTCGGCGAGCGCGCGATCGACGAGCAGCTGGTCGGCGCGGATTTTCATGTCAATTCCTCCCCGCGTTTGCGCGGGGAGGGGGACCGCCCGCGCCAGCGGGTGGTGGAGGGGTTTCTCGCGCGCATATACCCCTCCACCATGCTCCGCATGGTCCCCCTCCCCATGCAAACATGGGTAGGAACTAAGAAATCCCATAATAGTCCGCGACGCGGTCGAGCGCCATCAGCAGCACGAGCTTGCCCGCGCGCTTGGGCCAGCCGAATGCGGCCTCCGCCGCCTCCAGCCCCTCGCCGCCGCACACCACGCGCCACAATATGTCGCCCAGCCCCTTGCCCGCGGTGGCGATCGCGCCCTCGAAGCGGCGCTTGGCGGCGATCCCGGCGAGCGTCGGATCGAGCGGCGCGTCGGGGCCATGGCGGCCCGATCCGATCGGCGCGGCATCCCAGCGCATCGTCACGCGCGGGCCGAGCCCCGCCATCGTCCAGTCGCCGCGCAGCCGCTCGCCCGCATCGAACTGGCGCTGATCGATCAGCCCGCGCGCGCGCAGCCAGCCGAGCGGCGATTCGACCAGGTTGACCGTGACGCTGCGGCGCGCGCGCGCGGGCCGATCGGGGGTGCCCGCCGGTTCGGTGAGCGGCCGCTCCGCGAGCAGGCGCGGCGGCCGCGCGGTGCCGCGCCCGCGCGTCGCGCGCGCGCGGCCGGCGACGGTCAGCACTAACGCTTGCTTGTCTTCACGAACCAGCGCGGCTCGCGCAAGCTCGCCGACGACGCTGGCAGGTGCACGCAGCGCTCCACCGCCAGCCGTCCGCGCTCCGCTGGAACACATGCCCCTCGGCCAGCGCCTCCAGAACCTTCGCACCCTGCATTCCCAACCGCTCCGCCATGGTCGCTCCCGATCCGATTCGAATCATCTTGCCATGAACGGCGGGATGTAGGACAGCAAAAAATAACCTGATAGGTTAGGAACCGGACGCATGATCACCTGCATACGCGAGATTCGCCGCGCCCGCGGCCTGACTCTGCTCGACGTGGCCGAGCGCTGCGTTCCGCCCACCACCGCGCAGACGATCGGACGGCTCGAGACGGGCACGCGCACCGTCTCGGTCGGCTGGCTCAACCGCATTGCCGACGCGCTCGGCGTCACCGCGGCGGAGCTGGTGCGCCTGCCCGATCGCGCGGAGCTGCCCGTGGCCGCCTTGCTCGGGCGCGCCGGCGCGCGCGCCCCCGCCCGGGCGATGCAGGCGTCCCCCCCGCACCCCACCGCCGGCGCGCTTGCGATCCTGGTGGAGGAGGGGATCGGCGATTATCGCGCGGGCGACACGATCTGGTGCGATCGGCTCGCGCCCGAGGGCTTCGCCGCCGCGCTCAACCGCGACGTGCTCGCGCCGCGCGCGGCGGGACGGTTCGTGTTCGGGCGGCTGATCCAGCGCGACTCCGCCAGGCTGCTGCTGCTCCCGCTGGCGAGCGGCGCGCGCCAGACGGTGGTGAGCGATCCCGCGTGGATCGCGGTTGCGCGCCGGCTCGTGCGCGCGCTGTAGCGCTACCGCCCCAGCGACGGGCGGCGCGGCGTGTCGGCGCGCGCCATGCGCGTGACGACCTCGGGAATGCGGCCGTCGGGCGAGATCGAGAGATCGATCACGCACATCGTGCGGAATTGCGGATGCGGCCCGCACGACACGCCGGCGAAGCGCAGCTCGGGCGAATAGAGGATGCTGCGGTGGCCGCGATCGGCCACGCCGTCGTCGACGATGAGCTGGCGCACCGCATCGACCGCGTCGACCGGCCCGTAGGCGATCACCTCGGCGACATAGGCGCCGCCGCCGCGCCGCCGTACCCGCTCGCCGGGTGACGAGCCGTCGCTGCCGGCATGGCCGATCTCCCCCGT
>CAXUGZ010000269.1:0-2494 GCA_964250685.1 uncultured Sphingomonadaceae bacterium | reverse complement strand
CTGCTCAAGGGCGACCGGCTGGTGGTGACCAAATATCCCTATGGCTGGTCCTACGTCTCGCCCTCGCCGTTCCACGTGCTGCCCTTCATCCACGGGCGCCTGTTCGGGCGGCTGCCCGCGCGCGGCGACGTCGTCATCGTCAAGCCGCCCGAATCCGATGCGGACTATATCAAGCGCGTGATCGGGCTGCCGGGCGACCGCATCGAGGTGCGCGAGGGCGTGGTGATCCTCAACGGCACGCCGGTGAAGCGCGTCTCCGCCGGCCCGGCGATGCTCGCGGTCGACGCCAATCTGCCGTGCGACAGCGAGAACGAGGCGCCGTTCCAGGTGACCGGCCGCGACGGCAAGCGTTATTGCGCGCTGCCGCGCGTGCGCGAGACCCTGCCCAACGGCGTGACCTACGACACGATCGACCTGGGCTACCGTCCGGGCGGGCCCGACGATTTCGCCGAGACGACCGTGCCGCCGGGCCACGTCTTCCTGATGGGCGACAATCGCGACGAATCCGCCGACAGCCGCGTGCCGACCTTCATGATGGGCCTGGGCGGCCCCGTGCCGTGGGAGAATCTGGGCGGCCGGGCCGAGTTCATCACCTTCTCGTATGACGGCTCGACGAGTTACTTCAATCCGCTGACGTGGCTGACCGCGCTGCGCGGTAACCGGGCGGGCACCAGCCTCCATCCACAGCGCGCCGCCAAGTGAGCGGCCGCCCCGGAGCGCGCGCCGAGGAGCCGGGACCGACCGACTTCGCCGATCCGCTGACCTCGCGCGAGCTGCGCCGCGCGTCGGTGTGGGTCGGCATGGTGCTCGCGGTCGTGCTGGTCTGGTTCCTCGCCCAGCCCTTGCTGCTGATCATCGGCGGGATCGTGTTCGCGGCCTTGCTCGACGGCGGGGTGCGCCTGCTCGGCATGGTGCTGCACATCAGGCGCGGGCTCAGGCTGGCGATCGTGGCGGTGCTGGTGGTGGTGTTCCTTGGGGGGTTCGTCATGCTCGCCGGCACCCAGCTCGCGGGGCAGGCGCAGGCGCTGCAGGCGGTGGTGACGATGCAGGTGACGCGCGGGCTCGCCTACGCGCATCGCCTCGGCCTCGTTCCGCCCGGGCAGGGCGCGGAGCAGATCGGCCAGCAACTGATGGGCTCGCTCGGCAAGGTCACCGCCGCGCTCGGCAGCGCGCTGGGGGCGGTCTCCAGCGTGGCGATGATCGTGGTGATCGGCCTGTTCGTGGCGATGGAGCCGCGCCTGTACGAGCGCGGCATCGCGTGGATGCTGCCGATGGGCAAGCGCGAGGAATTCTACAGCACGTCCGAGAAGATGGGCCAGACGCTGCGCCGGCTGATGGCGGGGCGGTTGGTCGGCATGGCGGCGGAGGGGCTGTTCGTCGGCATCGCGCTCAGCATCGTCGGCGTGCCGATGGCGGTGCTGCTCGGCGTGCTGACCGGGCTGCTCGCCTTCCTCCCCAATATCGGCGCGATCGTCTCGGGCATATTGATCGTGCTGGTCGGCTTCTCGGCGAGCACCAATATCGGGATCGGCGCGATCTGCGTCTATGCGGCGGTGCAGACCTTCGACGGCTACGTGATCGTGCCGATGGTCGCCAAGCGCGCGGTCGATCTGGCGCCGGCGCTGGTGCTTGGCTGCCAGCTGCTGTTCGGCGCCTTGTTCGGCATCCTCGGCCTGGCGCTGGCCGATCCGATCGTGTGCATGGTCAAGGTGCTGCTCGAGCAGAAGTCCGAACTGGCGGCGGAGGAAGCCGCGGCGTCCTGACCGCGTCACATTCCCGGCTGCTGGCCCATCCCCGGCGGTACGGCCATGAATTCGTGCATCGTGATGTCGAACACCAGCACCGAACTGGCAGGGATCGGCCCGTTCTCACGATCGCCATAGGCGAGCTGCGGCGGCAGCCACACGCGATAATGGCTGCCCTTGGGCATCAGCATCAGCGCCTCGGCGAAGCCGGGCACGACCTGGCCGACGGGCATCGCCACGGGCTTGCCGGGCGGGCTCGCGTCGAACTGCGTGCCGCTGGTGAGCATGCCCTTGTAATCGACCAGCACGACGTCCGCCACCGTCGGGGTCGGGCCCGCGCCGGGCTTAAGCACCTGATATTCGAGCCCCGAGGGCGTCGTCTTCACCCCCGCGCGCCGGCCGTTGGCGGCCATGAACTCGGCGGGCGGCATCGCGGTCATCACCGCCGTGCGGGTGGAGGCCCAGGCGCCGCCGAGGCCGCCGAGCAGCAGCGCGCCGATCCCGATCCATAAAGCGGTCACCCCGCTCCTGGCCACGGGACGGAGCGGAACCGCGGTGATCTCGCTCATCGGCGCCTAGCGCGCCTGATCGCGCTCGACGCGCTTGCGCTCCAGCTTGCGCGCGCGGCGGATCGCGGCGGCGCGTTCGCGCGCGCGCTTCTCCGACGGCTTCTCGTAATGGCGGCGCAGCTTCATCTCGCGATAGACGCCCTCGCGCTGCAGCTTCTTCTTGAGCGCGCGCAGCGCCTG
>CAXUGZ010000268.1:0-2513 GCA_964250685.1 uncultured Sphingomonadaceae bacterium | reverse complement strand
GCCTTCTGCTGCGCTGCTGATTTCGCCGGCATCTCGCCTCTCCTTGTTGGGTCGCCGTGAAACGCACGAGCGCGCATTTAGCGCCCGCAAGCGCGGCTTGGCGCGTGTCAAGCATTGCTCCCATGCAACCCCGGCGGCGCACCCCATATCGCGCGGAGCACCATTAGGAACCGGACATGCCCAAGCTGACCGACCCGCTCCGCCTCGGCGCGATCACCGCGCCCAATCGCATGCTGATGGCGCCGCTCACGCGCGAGCGCGCGACGCGCGACGCGGTGCCGACGCCGCTGATGGCCGACTATTACCGGCAGCGCGCCTCGGCCGGCCTGATCATCAGCGAGGCGACGGGCATCTCGCGTGCCGGGCTCGGCTGGCCCAATGCCCCCGGCCTGTGGTCGGCTGAGCAGGTCGCGGGCTGGCGCGAGGTCACCGCCGCGGTGCGCGCGGCGGGCGGGCGGATCGTCGCGCAACTATGGCATATGGGCCGCGTCGCGCATCCCGAAGTGACCGGCGTGCAGCCTGTCTCCTCCTCGGCCACCACCGCGCCGGGCGAAGGGCGCGTCCAGAACGGCATGGCGCCCCACGTGGCCGCCCGGCAGCTTCGCGTCGACGAGATCCCGGCACTGCTCGACGATTACGCGCGAGCCGCCGGCAATGCTTTGGAAGCGGGGTTCGACGGCGTCCAGCTCCATGCCGCCAATGGCTATCTGATCGACCAGTTCCTGCGCGATGGCGCGAACCGGCGCACCGACGCTTATGGCGGATCGATCGACAATCGCGTGCGCCTGCTTGGCGAGGTGACGGAGCGGCTGGTGAGCGCGGTGGGCGGCGAGCGCGTCGGCGTGCGCCTTTCGCCCAATGGCGAGGTGCAGGGAGTCGACGACAGCGATCCGCACGCTCTGTTCGGCGCGGTGGCGGCAATGCTCGATACGGCCGGAATCGCGTGGCTCGAGCTGCGCGAGCCGCGTCCGGGCAGGAGCGGGATCGCGGCGGATGCGGTGCCCGTCCACCCGGTGATCCGGCGCGCTTCTCGCGCCCGCTGGTACTCAACGGCGCGCATGACGGCGACAGCGCGCGCGCGGCGCTGGACGCGGGCGAGGCCGATGCGATCGCGTTCGGCCGTGCCTTCCTGGCCAACCCCGATCTGCCGCGCCGGATAATCGGGTCGCTGCCCCTCAACGCGCCCGACCCCGCAACCTTCTACGCGCACGGCGCGGCGGGCTATACCGACTATCCCGCATGGGAAGAGGCAGGCGCCACCGACTGACACAGCAAAAGGCCGCGCCTTGATCCGGCGCGGCCCTGCTGATGTCTATGACGGGGTTAGGCTATCGTACCGAGCCGCGCCGCACGAGATTGACGATCGCGAGCAGGATGATCGCGCCTAGCAGCGATACGAGGAAGGTCTGCAGCGTCAGCCCGGCATTGTTGATTTCGCCCCGGCCGAGGATCAGCCCGCCGATAAAGGCACCGACGATGCCGACGACGATGTTGAGGATGATACCCTGCTGCGCATCGGTGCGCATGATGATGCTCGCCAGCCAGCCGACGACGCCACCCACGATAAGCCACACGATAAGTCCCATTACATCCTCCTGTTCGCCGCGCGGAGACATATGGCGTGCGGCAACCCGGCGATGATACGCACCGGTCCGCAACTTTGTTCCGGCGGCGCACCGAGCGCCGCGTCCCGGTCAGTATTTTTGCTGGCGTTCGTACAGCGACTTGTAATGCTGGATGCGCGTGACGCGCAGCCCGGGCATGCCCGATCGCTCGACCGCGCGCTTCCAGCTCGCGAACTCCTCGAGCGTGAGACCGTAGCGCGCGCACACCTCGTCGAAGGTGAGCAGCCCGCCATTGACCGCGGCCACCACCTCGGCCTTGCGGCGCACCACCCAGCGGGTCGTGCCTGGGGGCGGCAGGGCGTCGATCGTCAGCGGCTCTCCCAGGGGGCCGACGACCTGCGCCGGCCGGAATTTCTGGTTTTCGATCATCATACTCCTTACGCGGTCCTCGGCCAGCCCCGGCTCTCGACCATGGCTCCTTAGCTGCGACGCGTTGAAGGAAGGTTGAAACGCCAAGGTAAAGGCGCCGGTCATCTTTCGCGCAGCCGCTCGCCGACCGGACCGGGATGGAAGGCGCCGGCCGCCGACGCACGGTCGGGTGCGCCGGCATGGCCGGGTAGCCGCGTCGACGCCGCGGCCGGATCGATCGGAGCGCGCGCCCGCGCGTTGGCGATCGCGGTGGGCGTGGCGGCCTGCGCGGCGGCGAACCCCGCGCGGAGCATGCCGAAATCGGGCCGGGCGCGATGTGCCCCGGCAGCGTCGATCGCGATCTTCATGCGCCTGGCCCCCGATCTGCTCCGCTCTTACCCTTGCCGGGCGGAACGGCACAGGCTTGGCGCCTAATCATTAAGGTACCGTCGACGGGCTTGGCCGCGATCGCGGCGCCGACTAGGAGGCTGGCCGCATGGACGACGGTTTTCAGCTTGGCGGCGGGCCGCGCCGGATCGT
>CAXUGZ010000267.1:0-2540 GCA_964250685.1 uncultured Sphingomonadaceae bacterium | reverse complement strand
CCCCCTCTCCCAACCCTCTCCCCGGAGGGGAGAGGGCTTGAGCATTAGCCCCGTCACCATCACCAACCCGGATCGCGTGATCTTTCCCGAGAGCGGGATCACCAAGGGGCAGCTCGCCGATTATTATGTGCGCCTCGCCGATCCGCTGCTCGAATGGCTCGCCGATCGGCCGGTCAGCCTCGTGCGGTGTCCGCAGGGGCGCGCCAAGCATTGCTTCTTCCAGAAGCACGACGCGGGCAGCTTCGGCGACGCGGTCAGGCACGTGCCGATCCGCGAGAAGGACGGGCATGACGAGCCCTATCTCTATGTCGACGACGCGCGCGGGGTGCTGACCTGCGTGCAGATGGGCGCGATCGAGTTCCACGGCTGGGGATCGAAGGTCGCCAACGTGGAACAGCCCGATCGGCTGGTGTTCGATCTCGATCCCGACGAGGGACTCGGCTTCGTCGAGGTGCGCCACGCCGCGGTCCAGTTGCGCGACGTGCTCGGCGAGATGGGGCTGGCGAGCTGGCCGATGCTGTCGGGGGGCAAGGGCGTGCACGTGATCGTCCCGCTCGACGCCACGCGCGCCTGGCCCGAGGTCAAGGATTTCGCGCGCCGCTTCGCGCTCGCCATTTCCGAGGCGCACCCCAAACGCTTCACCGCCAACATGAAGAAGACCGAGCGCACCGGGCGCATCTTCCTCGATTGGCTGCGCAACCAGCGCGGCGCGACCGCGATACTGCCCTATGCCGCGCGTGCGCGCGCCAACGCGCCGGTCGCGGCACCGATCACGTGGGACGAACTGGAGGGAATCGAGAGCGGCGGCCAATTCACGATCATGGACGCCGATACGCTGCTCGAGCGCGCGGCCTCCAAGGCGCTCACGGGATGGGCGCGCGCGGAGCAAACGCTGCCGGATCTTTAAGCCTGCTCCCTCTCCCCTCCGGGGAGAGGGCTTGCGGCGCCTACCGCACCTTGGCCGCGTAGAAGAAGCCGTTGCCCGTGGGTGGCGAGCGATCGAAGACGATGAAGCCGTTATCGCGCAGCGGCGCGATCAGGTCGTCCTGCGTCCTGTCGTCGAACATCGCATGCCATTCGACCATGAAGGCGGTGATCCGACCGAGCAGCCCGGCGCCCGCGAGCGAGCGGAAGATCGCGAACTCCGATCCCTCGCAATCGCATTTGACGATCACGTCGAGCCCACAGGCGCGTGCGCGCTCGATGATCGGGCTGAGCGCGCGCGCCGCGTCCTTGAGCACGATGTGGACCGGATCGCCCTGCTGGCTGTCGACGGTCGACATCGCACCCGAATCGGATTGCGCGGCGACAAGGATGCTGCCCGCATGGTCATGGTCGGACAGGCCGCAATTCTCGGCGTTGATCTTCGCCGCCAGCCTTGGGTTGAGTGCCAGATTGGCGAGCGCGCGGTCATAGGTGTTGCGGAACGGCTCGAACGACCACACTTCGCGCACCTCGCGCCGGCTGGCGAACAGCAGCGAGGCCAGCCCGATATTCATGCCGATGTCGATCACGCACGCGTCGCGCGCGGTGCTGAAGGTGTAGGCGTTCTCGTGGAACACCTCGCCGATGAAGGTGAGGTCGTCGCGCGAGCGCGCGTTGAGCGCGACGCCGCCGACGCCCAGCACCACCCCGCCCTCGCGGATCGCGACGCCGATCCCCTGCGCGTGCATCGCGCGCAGCAACGCGCGATGCGCGCGGAAGAAGGGCGCCTCGTCACCCTCGTCATCGGCGGGGAAGGCGGTGCCGATCAGCGCGTGCCGATCGCTGAGCGCCACGGCCTGCGGATGTGCGTCGATCCGCAGCGCGGCCTCGCCGCTGACCCACACGCGATATTCGAGCTTGCGCGCCTGCGCGAGCGTGAACGGGAGCGCGAAGGTCGTGCGCCCGTCGCGCAGTTGCGACAGCAGGATCTCCTTGCGCGCGAGCGTGGCGCGTCCTGCATCCGACACCACATCGAGCACCGCGCACGGCACGTCGCGCGGCGCGCGCAGCTCGTCGGCGCGCTCGAGCTGGAACTCGACGACATAGTCGCCCGGCCGCCGCAGCTCATAGGGTCCGTAGACCGCGTGGCCGGCGACCCCGCGGCGCGTGACGATCCACGCGCGGCCGTCCGCATCCTCGGCCGCGCCGACGGCGGGGTTCAGCATGAGCGGTCGCGCATGAGCGCCCGGCCTGAAACATACGGCAGCCCTCGCGGTCAAGCACGATCGGCCGATCGATTGCCTGTAGCGGGCCGTGAGGCTATAGCGCGGTGGGCGGCCGAAGGTGGAGACGAGACAACGTGGCCGACATGGACGTCGCCGAGGGACTGGCGGGCCCCGCGCACCTCGCGCTCGACCCGTTCGGCTTCCAGCCCGGGATCGCCAGCAAGATCGTAGGCCTGGGCGGCAGCGCGCCCGGCCACGATCACGATTACGTGTTCCACACGTCCTATGTCGAGGTCGCCGAGGGGCCGGCCCACTTCTTCGTGCGGTTCGAGGGACTGACCGCGCGGCAGGGCACGCTCGTGCTGCGCGTGCACATGCTGCCGAACGAGG
>CAXUGZ010000266.1:1479-2550 GCA_964250685.1 uncultured Sphingomonadaceae bacterium | reverse complement strand
CCAACTCGACAAGGCGCATGTCGTCGTGCTGGCGATCGGCGGGCGCCTGAAGTTCTGATGGCGGCACTCGCGTCGGGCGACGGGTGGGCGGTACCGGCGGCGTCGATGCCGCCGGTGCCCGATCCCGTGATCGCGCCGCGGCTGCTGACCGACCTGCTCGATCGCGCGGTGGCCGATCACGGCGCGTGGCCGGCGATCAACTTCCTCGGCCGCCGCTGGAGCTATCGCCAACTGGGCGATCAGGTGCGCCGCGTCGCGCGCGGGCTGCAGGACCTGGGGATCGCGCCCGGCATGCGCGTCGGGCTGTGCCTGCCCAACTCGCCCTATTTCGTGATCTTCTATTTCGCCGTTCTGCGGATCGGCGCGGTCGTGGTCAATTTCAACCCGCTCTATGTCGAGCGCGAGCTTGTTCACCAGATCCGTGATTCGGGCACGATCGCGATGGTAGTGCCCGATCTCAGGTCGATCCACGGCAAGGTCGCGGCGATTGCCGAGGAGGCGGGGCTCAGGCACGTCATCGTCTGCCCGATGGCAGGGATCCTGCCCTGGCCGCTCGCGCTCGGCTTCCGCCTGCTCAAGCGCCGCGAGCACGCGATCGTGCCGGCGGACGCGCGCCACGTCCGCTACGCCCGCGTGATCGCGCGCGATGCCGCTCCCGATCCGGTCGCCCGATCGCCCGACGATCTCGCGGTGCTGCAATATACCGGCGGCACCACGGGCGTGCCCAAGGGCGCGATGCTGACGCATGCCAACCTCGCCGCGAACAGCGCGCAGATGGTGATCCATGTCGGCGGACGGCCCGACACGCAGGAGCGCACGCTCGGCGTGCTGCCGATGTTCCACGTGTTCGCGCTCACCTGCGTGCTCAACTATTCGGTCGATACCGCGACCGAGATGGTGCTGCTCCCCCGCTTCGAGATGAAGCAGTTCCTCAAGACGGTGCGGCGCGCGCGGCCGACGCAGTTCTTCGGGGTGCCGACGCTCTACACCGCGATCAACGCGCTCCCGCCCGAGCGCATCCCCGACATGCGCGGCGTGGCGATCGGCACGGACATCGGAAAGATCTTCTTC
>CAXUGZ010000266.1:0-1469 GCA_964250685.1 uncultured Sphingomonadaceae bacterium | reverse complement strand
GCTCTACACCGCGATCAACGCGCTTCCGCTCGATCGCGTGCCCGACATGCGCGACGTGCGCATCTGCATCTCGGGCGGGGCGCCGCTGCCGCTCGAGGTGCGCCAGGCGTTCGAGGCGCGCACCGGCTGCCGCGTGGTCGAAGGCTATGGCCTGTCCGAAGCCGCGCCGATCGTCGCCTGCAATCCGCTGCGCGGGCTGGTCAAGGACAACAGCGCGGGGCCGCGCTTCGTCGCCACCACGCTGGAGATACGCGGGCTCGACGATCCGTCGATGCTGATGCCGCCGGGCGCGCGCGGCGAGGTGTGCGCGCGCGGGCCGCAGGTGATGCGCGGCTATTGGAACAAGCCCGCCGACACCGCGGCGGTGTTCGTCGACGGCAGCCTGCGCACGGGCGACATCGGCTATCTCGACGCGGACGGCTATCTCTTCCTGGTCGATCGCATCAAGGACGTGATCCTGTGCGGCGGCCACAACGTCTATCCGCGCGTGATCGAGGACGCGCTGTACGAGCATCCCGCGGTGGCCGAGGCGATCGCGATCGGCATCCCCGACGCCTATCGCGGCCAGTCGCCCAAGGCGTTCGTCACGCTGCACGCCGGGGCGCAGACCGACGAGGCAGCGTTGGCCACGTTCCTCAAGGGGCGCATCAACAAGATCGAGCTGCCCTCGCGGATCGAGATCCGCGCGACCTTACCCAAGACGCTCATCGGCAAGCTCTCGAAGAAAGCGCTGGTCGAAGAGGAAGCGGCGGCGCGCATGCCATGACGGCGAAGCCGCGCCGGCTCGCCGATCCCACCGACGATGCCGGACTGAAGGGCATCCAGGAGGTCGCGCGCGAACTCGGCGTGACGATGCGCGCGCTGCGCTTCTACGAGGACAAGGGGCTGATCGCGCCGCAGCGGGTGGGCACCACGCGCATCTACGGCCGCCGCGAGGTGGCGCGCGTCCAGCTGGTGCTGCGCGCGCGGCGGCTCGGCTTCACCGTGCGCGAGATCAAGCAGTTCCTCGACCTCTACGACGCCGATCCCGAGCATGTCGAACAGATGTGCCTGTTCATCACCCGCGTGCGCGCGCGGCTGGACGAGCTCGAACAGCGCAAGCAGGGGATCGAGCAGGCGATCGCGGAACTGCGCCAGCTCGAGCGCGAGACCGTGGAAAAGGTGGCGCGCGCGGGCCGGGCGTGATCGCCTGATGGGGCCGATTGTCGCGGCGGATCGTTGAGCGGTTGCGAGACACGCAAGGGGGACACGTCGATGAGCAAATCGCCATATTCGGCATGGGCACGCGCCAGCTTCGATGCGTGGTCGCTGGGCATCGAGGCGTCGATGGTGATCGGCCTGCGCGCTTCGCGGATGGCGCTCGGCGGCGCGGGGGCGGACGCGGAGAGCAAATTGATGGTGTCCGAGAAGGTACAGGCGGCGATCGAGCTGCAGGCCGCGCTGATGACGGGCAAGCTCGGCCTGACCCC
>CAXUGZ010000265.1:0-2551 GCA_964250685.1 uncultured Sphingomonadaceae bacterium | reverse complement strand
GCCGAGAGCCGGCTGGGCGTGCTCGCGGCGCGTGCCGAAGAGGCGCTGGCATGAGACTGGCGACGGGCAACGATCTCGCCAGCGGCGCGGTGGTGTGGTGGACCGGCGGCGACTGGTCGCGCCATATCGCCGAAGCGGTCGATGTCGGTGCGGGCGGTGAGGCGATCGTCGCGCGCGAGGAGGCGATGCAGCGCGTCAACACGGGCTATGTGATCGATGCCGCGCCCGGTCCGCTCGGTCCGGTCCCGCTCCACATCAAGCAGCGCATCCGCGCCGCCGGCCCGACGACGCATCCCGAGCTGTGCGTGAAGCCCGCCGAAGCGGGCTCCGGGAGCTACGTGATATGAGCGCGCCCCAGTTCCTCCCCGAGGTTTCCTCGGGGAGGGGGACCATGCGCCGCATGGTGGAGGGGTCCGCCGTAGCACACGGCGGCTGCGCCGCCGCCCCTCCACCGCCCTTCGGGCGGTCCCCCTCCCCAGCAATGCTGGGGAGGGTCTAATGTACCGCTACGATGCCTACGACCAGGCGACCGTCGATGCGCGGGTGGAGGAGTTTCGCGAACAGGTCGCGCGGCGGCTGTCGGGGGAACTCAGCGAGGACCAGTTCAAGCCGCTGCGGCTGATGAACGGGCTCTATCTCCAGCTCCACGCTTACATGCTGCGCGTCGCGATCCCCTATGGCACGCTCGACAGCCGCCAGATGCGCATGCTCGCGCATATCGCGCGCAAATACGACCGCGACTACGGGCATTTCACCACGCGCCAGAACCTGCAATATAACTGGATCAGGCTCGAGGACGCGGCCGACATCCTCGCCGAGCTGGCGACGGTCGAGATGCACGCCATCCAGACGAGCGGCAATTGCATCCGCAACATCTCGTCCGATCAATATGCGGGCGCCGCGGCCGACGAGGTGGCGGACCCGCGGCCCTATGCCGAGCTGCTGCGCCAGTGGAGCAGCTTCCACCCCGAATTCACGTATCTGCCGCGCAAGTTCAAGATCGCGGTGATCGCGAGCGAGGAGGACCGCGCCGCGATGCGGCTGCACGATATCGGGCTGCTGGTGAAGCGCGACGCCGGCGGCGCGCTCGGCTGCGCGGTCTATGTCGGCGGCGGGCAGGGGCGCACGCCGATGATCGCGCCGCTGATCCGCGAGTTCGTGCCCGAAGCGGACCTGCTCAGCTACCTCGAAGCGTGCCTGCGCGTCTACAATCGCTACGGCCGGCGCGACAACATCTACAAGGCGCGCATCAAGATCCTCGTGCACGAGATCGGCGCCGACGAATATCGCCGCCAGGTCGAGGAGGAATTCCTGCATGTGAAGACGCTCGGTCTCGATCCCCCCGCCGCCGAGCTGGCGCGGATCGCCGCGATGTTCGCTCCGCCCGCGTTCGACGCGCCCGGCGCCGAGCCCGACCGCGGCGACCCCGATTTCGCCTTGTGGCTCGATCAGCAGGTCGCCGCGCACAAGCAGCCGGGCTACGGCATCGTCACGATCAGCCTCAAGCCCGTCGGCGGAATTCCGGGCGATGCCTCGTCCGCGCAGATGGACGCGATCGCCGATCTGGCGGAACGCTACAGCCTCGACGAACTGCGCGTCACGCATGCGCAGAACATCGTCCTGCCGCACGTCCGCCGCGCCGATCTGCATGCGCTGTGGCAGGCGCTCGACGGGGCGGGGCTCGCCACCCCCAACCTCGATCTGGTGAGCGACATCATCGCCTGCCCGGGGCTCGATTTTTGCAGCCTCGCCAATGCGCGCTCGATCCCGCTCGCGCAGAAGATCGCGACGCGCTTCGCCGACATGGATCGCCAGCGCGACCTGGGCGAGGTCAAGCTCAAGATTTCAGGCTGCATCAACGCGTGCGGCCACCACCATGCCGGGCATATCGGCATCCTCGGCGTCGACCGGCGGGGCGAGGAGAATTACCAGCTCTCGTTCGGCGGATCGGGCGCCGAGGATGCGAGCCTCGCGCGGATCATCGGCCCCGGCTTCTCCGAGGACGGCGTGGTCGACGCGGTCGAGTGCGCGCTCGAAACGTATCGGGGCCTGCGCCACGAGGGGGAACGCTTCCTCGACACCTATCGCCGCGTGGGGCTCGATCCGTTCAAGGCGGCGATCTATGGGTAAGCGCAACCATAAGTCCTCTCCCCTTCAGGGGAGAGGGTTGGGAGAGTGGGAGTCGCTCCATCGCGAACGCTGCGCCAGATTTAAGGGACGCCCTCTCTTCCTAGCTCTCTCCCCCGAGGGGGAGAGGGAGCGGCCATGACCCTGATCCGCTTCCGCGACGACGAGGCGCATGAGGAGCCGGCGGGCACGCTCGACGAATTCCTCGGCCAATCGAACGCCACCGCGGTGCGGCTCGAGGCGGGGGAGGATGCGCGCGCCTTGCTCCCCTTTCTGGATCGGCTCGCGCTGGTGGAAGTCGCCTTTCCTGCGTTCCGCGACGGGCGCGGCTATTCGGCGGCGCGGATCCTGCGCGAGGCCGGCTATGAGGGCGAGCTGCGCGCGGCGGGCGACGTGCTGATCGATCAGGTGGTGCCGCTCCGGC
>CAXUGZ010000264.1:0-2553 GCA_964250685.1 uncultured Sphingomonadaceae bacterium | reverse complement strand
ACGAGGACCGTCTGGACGTTGCGCCGGAGAGCTTCGACCTGATCGTCTCGGCGGGCGTGCTCGACACCGTCAACGACCTGCCGGGCACGCTGATCCAGTGCCGCCGCGCGCTCGCGCCCGACGGGCTGTTCCTCGCGGGGCTGGTCGGCGCGGGCAGCCTGCCGCGGCTGCGCGAGGCGGTGGCGGCGGCGGACGATGCGATCGGCGGCGGGGTGCCGGCGCGCTTCCATCCGGGCATCGACGTGCGCGCGGCGGGCGACCTGCTCAGCCGCGCGGGCTTCGTGCTCGCCGTCGCCGATAGCGAGGCGCTCGACGTGGGCTATGCCGACGTGTTCGGGCTGATCGCGGATCTGCGCGGCATGGCGGCGACCAGCCTGCTCGCGGGCCAGCGGCCGCCCTGGTTCGGCCGCGCGCGGCTGGCGGCGCTGGCGGACGCGTTCGCCGCGCAGGCGGATGCCGACGGGCGGGTGCGCGAACGCGTCGAGCTCGTGTTCATGACCGGATGGTCGCCCGGACCCGATCAGCCCCAGCCCGCCCGGCGCGGATCGGCGGTCGCGTCGCTGGCACAAGCGCTGCGGCCGCGCTCACAGCAGGGCCTCTAGCAGCCCGATCAGCGGCCGGTCGGCGGGCGGCATCGGCAAGGCGTGGAGCTCCAGCGGGCGCAGCCAGCGCAGCGTCCCGCCTTCAAGCGCGCGCGGGATGCCGCGCCACCTGCGGCAGACATAGAGCAGGAGCAGCAGGTGGCGCGCCCCGAGCGGCTCGCTCGCGAAGGCGGCGGGGGCGAGGCACGCGGTCTCGGTATCGATCCCCAGCTCCTCGCGCAGCTCGCGCACCAACGCGGCCTCGGGCGTCTCGCCGCGCTCGATCTTGCCGCCGGGAAATTCCCACAGTCCCGCCATCGCCTTGCCGGCCGGGCGCTGCTGGACGAGCACGCGCCCGTCGGCATCGATCAGCGCGACGGCGGCGACGGGAAGCAGATCCATGAACCTGAAGGCTTCCTTTACCCGCGGCGGCTAGCAGGCACGCCGACGATCCGAGCGATGACGGTGAAGGACATGGCGTATGATCCGGCTGCTCGGCAAGCTCCCGCGCGACCGGCACGGTGCCACGGCGCTCGAATACGGCCTGTTCGTCGCGCTGGTCGCGCTCGTGATTGTCTCGGCCGTATCGGCGGTGGGGATGGCTACGCGGTCGACGTGGAACAACGCATCGGGGAGCATCTCGGCGGTGGCGCAGTGATTTCTCGAATCGTCGACGTCGTTAAATCTTCCGCAACCCTGCGCCCCTAGATGGAGAGGCGCTGGTCCGAATCCGAAAGGTACCGGCACCTGGTGACAAGGACCTACCGTAACCGATCCGACGAGGAGATTTTTGACATGCAGTACATCCGCGACTTCCTGAAGAACAGCAAGGGCGCGACCGCGATCGAATATGGCCTAATCGCGGCGCTGATCGCGGTTGCCGCGATCGGCGCTATGTCGACCCTCGGTAAGAGCCTCAAGAACACGTTCACCAACGTGTCGAACAACCTGACCTACTCGTAAGCCGAGCAGTATCGAGGCGAAACGGGCCGGCGCGACGATGGTCGCGCCGGCCTTTGCCGTGGTCTGCGATTTTGTTGGACCGACGCCGACGCCCCGCACCGCGGCTTCGCTGCCGTGGCCGAACCGGCAGAAGCCGCCGGCCACGGCCTTTGGCACGTGATCGCGTGATCCTACCCGATCCAGCATCTCGTCACGTCTCCGTTTCTTCCCCCGTCGCCTCGATCGCCGCCGGCGCCCTCGCTTCCTGCAGGTCTTCGGCGCATCGGGTCAGCGCCGCCGTCATGTGGGCCGAGGCAGCCTCGCCGAGCGAGGCCATCATGCCGGCCTCGATCACCGCGACCTTTCCGTGCGCCTCGACCAGCACCTGCCAGCCTCGGTCGGTGAGCCGGGTGCGCAGGATGCGGCCATGGTCGGGATCGGCGTCGCGCGCGATCAGCGCCGACCGTTCGAGGTTGGTCAGCAGCCCGTGCATGGTCTGCGGCGTGACGAACGCCGCGCGCGCCAGCCGCGCGTTCGACATGCCAGGCTCCGCCTCGAGCGCGCTGAGCACGGAATATTGCGGCGTCGTCAGCGCCACCGGGCGCAGCGCATCGTCCATGGCGATCCGGAGCGCGTGCTGCGCGCGCTTGAGCGCGTAGCCGAACCGCTTGGCGAGAAGCGGCGGAATAGCATCGCTTGAGATATCAGGTTCCTTATACTACATCATCGGCGATCGACGGAGCCCAGGAGACGCTTATGCCAGTGACCATTCTCGACCCCCACGCCGGCTACGTCGTCCTCATCAACACCTTCACGGTGGAGCCCGACAAGGCCGATGAGCTGATGGCCGTGCTGTCGCGCGCGACGGAGCAGGGCATGAGTGCGCAGCCGGGCTTCGTATCGGCCAACCTGCACGTGAGCGTCGACAGGAAGCATGTCGCCAACTACGCGCAATGGCGCAGCCAAGCGGATATTGACGCGATGATGGCGAACCCCGAAGCACGGGTGCATATGGTCGAGGCGGCGAAGA
>CAXUGZ010000263.1:0-2560 GCA_964250685.1 uncultured Sphingomonadaceae bacterium | reverse complement strand
TTCTACGCGATGTCGCGCGGGCTGGATCAGGAAGCGGCGGTGGCGCTGATCGTCAACGGCTTCGCCAAGGAGGTGCTGCAGCAGCTGCCGATGGAGTTCGCGGTCGAGGCGCAGAAACTGTTGGGAATTTCGCTGGAAGGCTCGGTCGGATGACAAGCGCCGCGCGGACTCCCTCTCCCCGGCGGGGAGAGGGCTGGGGTGAGGGGGAGCGACGCGTAAGCGTCGTGTCCCACCTCGCTCGTCGGACACCCTCACCCAACCCTCTCCCTGAGGGAGAGGGCTTACGGTGGAGCGTTGGCGATACGTACCCCGAGCCGGATCGCGTGTTCGAGCCGATGCGTGCCTTGGCGTCACCGCTCAGGCGTGGTGCAACATCTAAACGTGGATACCCCTCCACCATGCTTCGCATGGTCCCCCTCCCCCTTCGGGGGAGGACCAGGTGATGCTGGCGCCACTGAAGGGAGCAAGCTGATGGCGACGCTCTACGACACCGATTTCTACGGCTGGACCCAGGATCAATCCGCCAAGCTGCGCAAGCTGCTGACCGAGCGCAGCAACCTCGATCTCGATGTCGAGAACATCCTGGAGGAGATCGATAGCTTGGGCCGAAGCAACTACCACCAGCTGGTGAGCCGCTTCGAGGAGATCGTCATCCACCTGCTCAAGCTGCATTATTCTACGTTGCTGGAATGCGAGCGGTTGTGGAAGAATTCGGTGCGCGGGCAGCGCACGCGGATCGCGCGGCTGCTGCGGGAAAGCCCGTCGCTCAAACACCGGCTGGGCGAAGCACTCGAGGCTGGTTACGAGGATGCGCTGCGTCACTTCAACGACGAAAAGCTGATCGAGCTGGGCATGCCGGAACATCTTCCCGGATCATCGCCATTCGACGTCGAGGCGTGTCTCGCCGACGAATGGTGGCCGGAACTGCGCGGAAACAGCTGATGCTTCAAATCACCAACCTCCACGCCGAAGTCGACGGCAAGCCGATCCTCAAGGGCCTCTCGCTGAGCGTCGATGCGGGCGAGATCCATGCGATCATGGGGCCCAACGGGGCGGGCAAGTCGACGCTCGCCTACGTCCTCGCGGGGCGGCCGGGCTATGAGGTGACGGGGGGTTCCGTCATCTTCCAACCCACCGTTCGTGCTGAGCCTGTCGAAGCACCGTCCTTCTCTTCGCCCGCCGGCGAAGGGAAGAGCAGCCCTTCGACACGCTCAGGGCGAACGGATGGAAGCTCCGTCGACCTGCTCGCTCTGGCGCCCCACGAGCGCGCCGCCGCGGGGCTGTTCCTCGGGTTCCAATATCCGGTCGAGATCCCCGGCGTCTCCAACCTTCAGTTCCTGCGGGAGGCGCTCAATGCCCAGCGCAAGGTGCGCGGCGAGCCGCCGCTGTCGGGGGCCGAGTTCCTCAAGCTCGCCCGCGCGCAGGCCGCGGCACTCGGGCTCGACGCCGAGATGCTCAAGCGCCCGGTCAATGTCGGCTTTTCGGGCGGGGAGAAGAAGCGCGCCGAGATGGTGCAGATGGGCATCATCGATCCCACGCTCGCGATCCTCGACGAGACCGACAGCGGGCTCGACATCGATGCGCTGAAGGCGGTCGGCGCGGGGATCAACACGATCATGCGCCAGAAGGATGGGGGCCCCGCCAAGGCGGTGCTGCTGATTACGCACTACCAGCGCCTGCTCGATTACGTGCGGCCCGATTTCGTGCATGTGCTGGCGGGCGGGCGCATCGTCCGCTCGGGCGGCGCGGAGCTGGCGCACGAACTCGAGCGCGAAGGCTATGCGCCGATGTCGCAGGGGGTCGCGGCGTGATCGTCGATTTGCTCGAGCCCCTCCCCACGCGCCGCGACGAGGCGTGGCGCTACAGCGACCTCGATGCGCTCGCGCGCGCCTGGCCCACGCCCGCGCCCGAGCGGATCGTGGTCGCGGCAGGCGAAAGCGCCAGCCGCCGCCTCGTCCAGGACGCACCCGCCGGCGCCACCGCGATCCACGATTTGGCGGTGGAGCTTAAGCCCGGCGCGCGGTTCGCCATGCAGCTCGTCAACATCGGCGGCACGCTCGGCCGCGTGACGCTCGACGTGACTTTGCACGAGCGCGCGTCGTTCGCGCTCGACGCCGCGATGATCGCGGGCGCGGGCCAGACGCTGGAGATCGTCACGATCGTGCGCCATGTCGGCCCCGGCGCGACCAGCCGCCAGACGGTGCGCTCGATCGCGGGCGCGCGCGGCACGGTCTCGTATCTCGGCAAGGTCGCGGTCGCGCGGGGCGCGCAGCAGACCGACTCGGCGCAATCGGTCAAGGCGATGCTGCTCGACCGCACCGCCACCGCGAACGCCAAGCCCGAGCTGGAAATCTTCGCCGACGACGTGAAGTGCGCGCACGGCGCCACCGTCGGCGAGCTCGACGCGCAGGCTTTGTTCTATCTCGCCAGCCGCGGGCTTCCTCCCGCGCAGGCCAAGGCGCTGCTGCTGCGCGCGTTCGTCGGCGGGCTGTTCGACGGCGCGTCAGCCGATTTCGCGGCCGCGATCGACGCGGCGCTGGAGCGCGTGCTGTGAGCGAGG
>CAXUGZ010000262.1:0-2570 GCA_964250685.1 uncultured Sphingomonadaceae bacterium | reverse complement strand
GACAAGGCGGTGCTGCTCATCACCCACTACCAGCGGCTGCTCGATTACGTGAAGCCGGACCAGGTGCATGTGCTGGCCGACGGGCGGATCATCCGCTCCGGCGGGCCCGAGCTCGCGCACCGGCTGGAGCGGGAAGGCTATGCCGAGGTGATGGCGTGAGCGCGGCGGAAATCCTGTCCGGGACGGGGCGGAGCTAGATGGTCCTCGAACTCCCCTCCAGCCGCGCGGAGGCGTGGCGCTGGGCCGATCTGGGCGGGCTCGCCGCCGCGGCCGCGCTCGCGCCGGTGGCGCGGGCCGAGCGGGAATGGCTGGACCTGCCGGGCGACCGGCTGCTGTTCGTCGATGGCGTGCTCGACGCTGGCCTGAGCCGGATCGAGCGCACCGCGCCGGCGGACCTGGCCGGAGGCGACCATCCGCTCGGCAGGCATGCCGCGGGCCGCGGCTGGTCGCTGCGGCTCGACGCCGATGCGGCCGCCGACCCGGTGCAGGTCGTCCATGTCGCCACCGGCCGCGATAATCACCTGCCCGCCGAGATCGTCCTCGGCGACGACGCGGTCGCTTCGATCGTCGAGACCTTCGCCGGCGCGGGCTGGTCGAACCGGGCGACCCGGATCACGCTGGGCCGCGCGGCGCGCCTCCAGCGCTCGGTGCGGCTGCTGCAGGGCGGCGGCTTCGTCTCGTTGCGCGACGAGGCGGAGCTGGGCGAGGGCGCGAGCTTGGTCAACGTCACGCTCGGTGCGGGCGCGGCGGGCTCGCGCGTCGACGCGCAGGTGATCGTCGGCGAGGGCGCCTATGCCGAGGTCGGCGGCGCGCTGCTGACTGCGGCCGAGCAGAAGCAGGAGTGCGCGGTGCGCGTGCGTCACGCCGCGCCCAACGGCCAGTCGCACCAGCTGTGGCGCGCGGTCGCCGCCGATCGCAGCCAGGCGAGCCTCGCCGCCGCGGTCGAGGTTGCGCGCCACGCGCAGAAGACCGATGGCGAGCAGTCGCTGCGCGGCCTCCTCCTCCACCGCACCGCGACCGTGAACCTCAAGCCCGAGCTGGAGATCTTCGCCGACGACGTGAAGTGCGCGCATGGCGCCACAGTGGGCGAGCTCGATGCGCGCGCGCTGTTCTACATGCAGACCCGCGGCATCGCACGGCCGCGCGCGCAGGCGCTGCTGACCCGCGCCTTCGTTGCCGACGCGCTCGGGCGAATCGGGGACGAGGCGGTGCGCGCCGCGTTCGAGGCCGATGCGGACGCCTGGCTGGAGACGGTGTTGTGATGATGCGGTCCTACATGATCGCGGGCGGGCATGGCGACCGGATGGATCGCGCCGCTTGCCGCCGTCATTCCCGCGCGAACGTCGTTACGCACCCGTGGACCTGGACGAATCGGGGGGGGTGTAGTGTCCAACCAGCGTCGCCCAGACCAACAGGAGGGGTTGCGGCATGACCGTCGAACTGCTCGATCGACCCCTCGACATGCTTGCCGATTTCCCGGCGATTCCCACCGGCTGGGCGTATCTCGACACCGCCGCCACCGCGCAGAAGCCGCAGGCGGTGATCGACGCGATCGCGCGCGGCTATGGCGAGACCTACGCCACCGTCCACCGCGGCGTGTACCAGCGCTCCGCCGACATGACGATCGCCTATGAGGCGGCGCGCGCCCGGATCGCGCGGTTCATCGGCGGCCGGCCGGAGGAGTGCGTGTTCGTCCGCGGCGCGACGGAGGGGATCAACCTCGTCGCGCAATGCTGGGCCGCCACGCAGCTCAAGGCCGGCGATCGTATCCTGCTCTCGATGCTGGAGCACCACAGCAATATCGTGCCGTGGCAGATGGTCGCCGAGCGGGTGGGCGCGGCGATCGACGTCGTCCCGCTCACCGCCGACGGCCGCATCGATCTCGACGCCGCCGAGCGGATGCTGACGCCGGCGCACAGGCTGGTCGCCTTCGCCCATGTCTCCAACGTGCTCGGCTCGGTGCTCGACGCGCCGCGCGCGGTCGCGCTGGCGCACGGCGTCGGCGCGAAGATCCTGCTCGACGGCTGCCAGTCCGTGCCCCGCCTCCCGGTCGACGTCGCCGCGCTCGGCTGCGATTTCTACGTCTTCTCGGGCCACAAGCTCTACGGCCCGACCGGCATCGGCGTGCTGTGGGGCCGCGCCGAGCTGCTCGACGCCATGCCGCCCTGGCAGGGCGGCGGCGCGATGATCGATCGCGTGAGCTTCGAGCGCACCACCTATGCGCCGCCGCCCGCGCGGTTCGAGGCGGGGACACCGCACATCGTCGGCGCGCTCGGGCTGCACGCCGCGATCGACTATGTCGACGCGATCGGGCTCGATCGCATCCACGCGCACGAGACGGCGCTGGTGCGCGACGCGCGCGAGGCGCTCGGCCGGATCAACAGCGTGCGCCTGTTCGGGCCCGACGATGCGGCCGGCATCGTATCCTTCGCGATCGAAGGGGTGCATCCGCACGATGTCGGCACCATCTTGGACGAGAGCCGGGTGGCGATCCGCGCCGGGCACCATTGCGCCCAGCCGCTGATGGCGGCGCTGGGCGTCGATGCGACGGCGCGGGCGAGCTTCGGCGT
>CAXUGZ010000261.1:0-2614 GCA_964250685.1 uncultured Sphingomonadaceae bacterium | reverse complement strand
AGCTCGGGCGGCAGGATCACCTTGGCGCCCTTGGCCGCCGCCTCGCGCACCAAAGCCGAGACCGCGGCGATGTTGGCATCGATCTCGTCGGTGAAGGCGAGCTGGAGCGCGGCGACGACGATCTCAGCCATGCGGCACCTGCTGGCTGATGCAGTGGAAGCTGCCGCCGCCGGTGAGCAGGTGATCGCAGCGGATGCCGATCGCCGCACGGCCGGGGAAGAGCGCCCCGATCGCCGCCACCGCCGCAGCGTCGTTGGCCGCGCCGTGGAGCGGCACCACCACCGCCGCGTTGCCGATGTAGAAGTTCATGTACGATGCCGGCACGATCTCGCCGTCGCGCTCGATCCGGCCGGGGGAGGGGACCGACACCACCTCCAGCCCGAACGCGCGCGCGCGTTGCGTGGCGTCGGCATAGACCGCCGCATTGGGATCGTCCGCCCCGGCGGCGGCGGGGATCGCGATCCGCCCGGGAGCGACGAAGCGCGCGAGATTGTCGACATGCCCGTCGGTATGGTCGTTGGCGAGGCCCTCGCCCAGCCACAGCACGCGATCGATGCCGAGATCGCGTGCGAGCAGGCGCGCGAGGTCGTCGCGCAGCAGGCCGGGGTTGCGATTGGGGTTGAGCAGGCATTGCTCGGTGGTGACCGCGAGGCCCGTGCCGTCGACGTCGATCGCGCCGCCCTCGAGCACCCAATCGTGCTCGGCGATCGCCAGCCCCGCCCCGGCGGCGAGGCGGCGCCCGATCGTCTCGTCGCCCGGCAGATGATATTTGCCGCCCCACCAGTTGAAGCCGAAACACGCCGCACGCCGCCCAGCAGCGCCGGTCAAGACGATGGCTCCGGTATCGCGCAGCCAGACGTCACCGAACAGCTCGGCCACGACGGTAGCCGCCCCGCCAAGCTCCGCCCGCGCCACGTCCGCGGCGGCCGCATCATTCGCAACGACGACCACGCGCTCTCCGCGCGCCGCGGCATGGACCGCGCGCACAAACGCCGCAACTTCCGCGCGCGCGGGCGCGAGATTTTCCTCCCACAGCGTGGCGTGGCTCGGCCAGCCGATCCACACGGCTTCGTGAGGCGCCCATTCGGGGGGCAAAGCGGGCATGAGCAGCTTCCTCGTCACGCGTGAGCTTAGGCCGCGATTACATTTCCTGCCGGGGCGAGCAATGGCGCCCTTCACAAGCGTCGAAATCCATGCTGATTTGAGGCCGAGGGGAGGCGCGATTGCACATGTCCAGGGCGACGTCGGCTTGTGAAGATCGGTACAGGCGTGCGGTTCAACCGCCGCAGATGCAATGGCATTTCCGCGCGTGCATTGCTTTGCTGCTGGCCGTGTGCGTCGGGTTCGGGTCATCGCCTGGGCTCTGTCAGACCGCCCAGGGTGCGATGGGTACGGGCACTCTCATCCCCAATGCGCAGGCTGGCGGCTTCGGCACTCGATCCAAGGACGTCCGCGTCGTCATGCAGCAATTTGCCGGATGTACCTACCGGCGCTCGCCCGCGCGCGTCGAGCTGATGCTGTCCCTCCCGTTCGGAGGGCCGGACTATCGCCGGATGTTTGAGTCGCTCGTGGTGGACGATTGCCTGGGTGCGGGAGAGCTGAGCTTTTCCGGCCTGCTGCTGAGAGGGTATTTGTTCGAGCAGCTATACAGGCATTATTTCAAGCGGGACGGCCCCGATGAGCTGTTGAAGACGCCACCGATCAACTACATGGCGGGGTATCCGACTCCCCTCCCGAGCGAAAGCATCGACGCTATCGCACTTGGACAGTTCGGCGACTGCGTGACGCGAGCGGATGGTAAGGATGCCAAGCAGCTCGTCCTGAGTGACCCCGATGGCAGTGCGGAGACTGCCGCTATCACGGGGCTGGCGCCACATCTTGGCGCGTGCGTTCCGGCGGGACAACAGGTGCGCTTTTCGAAGTCGACGTTACGCGCTGGCGTGACGGAGGGATTGTATAAACTCTCGCGTGCAAGCCAGCAAAGCGGATTCGGCCCCTAGGTAGCCGCGTCTGTCAGAACCGACTTGCATCTCACGAAAACGGGCGGCTCCCGCCACGGAACCGCCCCTCCGGAAGGGATGCCCCGTGCTGGATCAGCGCGAGTAGAACTCGACCACCAAGTTGGGCTCCATCTTGACCGGATAGGGCACCTCGTCGAGCGTCGGCACGCGGATATAGGTCGCCTTGCTCGCGCCGTCGGCCGCAACGTAATCGGGGATGTCGCGCTCGCTCAGGCCCTGCGCCTCCATCACCAGCGCCATCTCCTGCGCCTTGCTGCCGAGCGTGAGCTCGTCGCCCGGCTTCACCAGCCGGCTCGCGATGTTGCACTTGACCCCGTTCACGCGGACATGGCCGTGATTGACGAGCTGGCGGGAAGACCAGATCGTCGGCGCGAACTTGGCGCGATAGACCACCGCGTCCAGCCGCCGCTCGAGCAGGCCGATCAAATTCTGCGAAGTATCGCCCTTCATGCGCGACGCCTCGGTATAGGCCTTCTTGAACTGCTTTTCGGTGACGTCGCCGTAATAGCCCTTGAGCTTCTGCTTCGCCTTGAGCTGCGTACCGAAATCGGAAACCTTGCCCTTGCGGCGCTGACCGTGCTGGCCGGGGCCGT
>CAXUGZ010000260.1:0-2624 GCA_964250685.1 uncultured Sphingomonadaceae bacterium | reverse complement strand
CGCCGCGAGGGCTTCGAACTCGGCATCAGCCGCCCGCGCGTGCTGTTCCGCGACGGCGAGAACGGGCGCGAGGAGCCGTATGAGATCGTCGTGATCGACGTCGACGAGGAATATTCGGGCACGGTCGTCGAGAAGATGGCGAGCCGCAAGGGCGAGATGACCGACATGCGCCCGTCGGGCGGCGGCAAGACGCGCATCACCTTCTCGGCGCCGTCGCGCGGGCTGATCGGCTATCACGGCGAGTTCCTGTCGGACACGCGCGGGACGGGCATCATGAACCGGCTCTACGAGAAATACGGGCCGTACAAGGGCAATATCGAGGGCCGCAAGAACGGCGTGCTCATCTCCAACGGCGCGGGCGAGGCGAACGCCTATGCGCTCGGCCCGCTCGAGGAGCGCGGCGTGATGATGGTCGCGCCCGGCGAGGCGCTCTACGAGGGCATGATCATCGGCGAGAACGCCAAGAGCGACGACCTCGAGGTCAACCCGATGAAGGCCAAGCAGCTCACCAACTTCCGCGCGAGCGGCGGCAAGGACGACGCGATCCGCCTCACCCCCCCGCGCCGGCTGACGCTGGAGCAGGCGATCGCCTATATCGACGACGACGAGCTGGTCGAGGTCACGCCCAAGTCGATCCGCCTGCGCAAGCGCCACCTCGACCCGCACGAGCGCAAGCGCGCCAGCCGCGCCAAGCAGGCGGCGTGAGGCCGCCTCAGCGGCTGAAGGTCGCGTAGCGGACGGTCAGCTCCTCGCCCGCGGCGATGTCGCGCGCGGCGAACAGCTCGTAGCCCGCGGAGGCGCGGAGATTGGGTTCGTCGCCGGGCGCGGGCTCGTTGACGTACCAGCCGACGCTGAGCAGGTCGAAGCTCGCCGGGCAGCCGATGCGGTCGCCGTCGCGGATGCCAAAATCGGTGTAAAAACGCCGCTCGGGCGAGTCCTCGGGCAGCGCCGCGACGTCTGCCGCCGCGACCCAGCGGATTTGGCGCTGGTCGTTCTCGAACACGTTGGTGCCCGCGGGGATCGGCCGGATCGCGACCGCGCCGACGCCGTGGATGCGCGACCGGCCGATGCGGGCCCATACGCGCTCGTGCGGCAGCCGCTGCGGCCTGCCGGCTATCGCGCCATCTCCAGGATCACCGCCCATTCGGCGTCGCCGACCGGGCTGACCGACAGGCGCGACTGGCGCAGCATCTGCAGGTCCTTGAGCCGCGGCTCGGCCTTCATCGCCTTGAGCGTCACGGGATGCGCGAGCGGGCGCACCGGCTCGACCTCGACCGACACCCACTTCGCGTCGGTGGGATCGGGCGTGAAGGCGCGCGCGACGCGCGCGATGCCCACCGCCTCGAGCCCGGTCACGCTGTGGTAGAACAATGCCTCGTCGCCCACCTCCATCGCCCGCAGGTTGATCGCGGCGGCGGCATTCTTGACGCCGGTCCATTCGGTGCGGCCGTCGCGCACCAGATCGTCCCAACCGTAAGAGCCGGGCTCGGACTTCAGCACCCAGTGGCGCATCGCTGCTCCTTCACGCGGGCGTGGGCGGCGGGGTGATGGCGAGGTTCATCCGCGCCGCCGCGATCGCGCGCGCGGGATCGTCCTGCCACGCGGTCACCGCGACATTGGCGATCCGCCCGCCGACGCGCACCACCTCGGCGCAGGCATAGGTCTCGACCAGCAGCCCCGGGCGCATGAAATCGACCGTCACCGTGATCGGCTTGAAGATCGAGCGTGCGTCCTCGCCCGCCTCCAGCGTCGCGTCGATCACCGCGATCGCCGCGATCTCGAGCAGGCCCGCGATCGCCCCGCCGTGCAATCGGCCGGGCGCGCCGACCAGCCCCGCCGAGAAGGGCATCGCCAGCAGCGGCGCGCCGTCGCGCGTGCCGACGATGCTGATGCCGAGGAAATCGGCATAAGGCAGCAGCGCGACCTGGGTCACGCGCCCGGCTCGGACAGCATGAAGGTGCCCGCGACGTGCGCGATCGGATCGGCGGCGTCGCCGTCATGCGCGTGGCCGCGCACGAACGCGACCCGGCGGGTGAGCCGATAGCATTCGCCCCGCCCGACCACGGTGAAGCCGGGGCGCGCGGGGCGCAGATAATCGATGCGCAGATCGAGCGTCGCGTGCGGCACCGGCCCGCGCCGCCTGACCCACACCGCCACCCCCGTCGCCATGTCCATCAGCGACACGATCGGGCCCGACGCGAGAATCCCGCTGGTCGCGTCCGACACCAGCCGCCGATCGTAATCGAGCGCCATCTCGGCCCAATTGTCGCCGCTGGCGACGAAACGCAGCCCCAGCGCGACGCCATGACCGTCGCGCGCGCGCTTCAGGAAAGCGCCGGGATCGAAGGGTGCCTCGGGCGCGGTCATCCTCATGCGCATATGGGAGGCACGTCATGCCGACAAGCGCTGGCGGAGGACGATCGCGCGATTTCCGACGTGCGGCGCGCTATCGTCCGGAGCGGGTGCCTAGCCGAAGCGCGCGGGGGCGTAGCGCGCGGGATCGATCGCGCGCACCGCGTCGGGGAGCGCGGTGCCGAGCAGCAGGGCGGCGCCGAGCATGCCCGCGGCGGGCGCGGTCTGGATGCCGAAGCCGCCCTGCCCCGCGCACCAGAAGAAGCCGGGCG
>CAXUGZ010000259.1:0-2646 GCA_964250685.1 uncultured Sphingomonadaceae bacterium | reverse complement strand
CGCCAGCTTGGCGAGCAGCGCGAAATAGGGCGCGGGCTCGCGGTCGGCCGGGGGCACGCACATCAGCCCCGCGAGCGGCAAGCCGAGCGCGCGGCAATGCGCCAGCAGTCCGGATAGATCGTCGATCGCGCAGCCGCCCTTCTGCGCCTCTTCGCCGATGTTGACCTGCACGAAGCAGGTGGGCGCGCGGCCGTGCGCATCGATCGCGCGCATCAGCGCGTCGGCAAGGCTGGCGCGATCGAGCGCGTGGATCGCGTCGAACAGCGCCACCGCCTGCGCCGCCTTGTTCGACTGGAGCCGGCCGACCAGATGCAGGCGGATGCCGGGGGTCGCTTCGCGCAGCGCGGGCCATTTCGCCTCCGCTTCCTGCACGCGGTTCTCGCCGAAGCTGCGCTGCCCCGCCTCGATCAACGGCAGGATCGCCGCGACGGGGTGCGTCTTGGATATGGCGACCAGCTCGATCGCGTCGGCGGGGCGCCCGGCGAGCGCCGCCGCCCGGGCGAGCGCGGCCTGCACGCGGGCGAGGCGGGCGCGCGGCGTGTCGGCTTCGGCTGGCGGCATCCGCGCGCTATAGCCGCGCGCAATGCCTCCCCGCCACCCTTACGCCGCGCCGCCGCGCTTCTGGCTGCTGACCGACGAGCGCGCGGGCGAGGCGCTGTGGCGCGCGCTCGCGCGGCTGCCCCGCGGCGGGGGCGTGATCTTCCGGCATCATGCGACCCCGCCCGGCGAACGCCGCCGCCTGTACGAGCGCGTGCGCCGGATCGCGCGTGCGCGGCGGCTGGTGCTCGTGCTCGCGGGCGACGCGCGCGTCGCGATCGCCTGGCGCGCGGATGGGGCGCACGGTGCCGCGCCACCTGCCTTCGCCGCCCGGCGCCTGCTGCGCACCGCGCCGGCGCACGACGCGCGCGAACTAATTGCGGCGGGTCGGGCGGGGGCCGATCTGGTACTGCTCTCGCCCGTGTTCGCCACGCGCTCGCATCCCGGCGGCGCGACGCTCGGGCGGGTGCGGTTCGGACTCGCCGCGCGGACCAAGCGCGGTCCGAAGGTGATCGCGCTCGGGGGGATGAACCCGCGCCGCTTTGGCGCCTTGCGCGCGCTCGGCGCCTATGGCTGGGCCGCGATCGACGCCTGGAGCGGGGCCCGACCCGTCAGAACCTGAAGGTCGTTCCCAGATACACCGCCTGGCTGTCGCGGCGATTGTCGAGCAGGTTCATCGGATCGTCGCGCTGCGTCTTGTAGCGCACGCCGCCGGTCAGGTTGACGTTGCGCGTGAGCGCATAGGAACCGCCCAGGCCCACCGACCAGCTCTGATCGATCCCGATCGCGGGCCGATCGTTGAGCGAATGCTCGGCGGCGACGTCGAGCTTGGTCTCCCAGCGCTTGCCCGCGAAGCTGAAGCCCAGATCCGCCGATTCGCGCCCGTTGGGCAGCAGCCCGCTCTCGACGCGCGCGACATCGCCCGAGAGCGCGAAACGCTTCCAGCCGATCGATGCGCCGAGGCTGTATGCGGAGGGCGCGAGCCCGTCGCTGGGCAATGCGAGCGCCCTCGCCGCCTCGGCCCGGCCGATCACACGCGCGCGCACCGCGACGGTGATCGCGCGCCGGCCGCCGCTGTTGCCCGAGGGCGTGAAGCGAAACGCCCCGCCCGCGAAATTGCCCGTACCGAGCCCGCTGCGCGCGAACGCGGCGGC
The DNA here is from genome assembly GCA_964250685.1 of uncultured Sphingomonadaceae bacterium. Classification (GTDB taxonomy): domain Bacteria; phylum Pseudomonadota; class Alphaproteobacteria; order Sphingomonadales; family Sphingomonadaceae; genus Sphingomonas_I. The sequence goes on along the minus strand of CAXUGZ010000259.1, from coordinate 955 downwards.
GATGCGCGGATCAGCCGCGGCAGGCGTGAACGCGCCGAAGCCGGGGGCGTTCGCGGCGAGCGCCACCGTCGTCTTGTGCTTGGCGACCCGGGCATCGGCGGAGGATGACGGCACGAGCACGAGCGCGGCCAGCGCGGCAGCGCCGCCCACGCCTGCGATCCCGATCCTGTCCCGAATCATCCTCATCGTCCGGCCATGCGCCTCGTATATCGCTGTGCCTACCATGTTGGAGAGGTTGTGTTCCACGAAGGTTGCAGAATCTTTACGGTATGTTGCGGAGTCCACACAATCGCTGGCGCGGCAGTCCGCCGCACGCCGCTTGCGGGCACGCCGCGAGCTTCTATAACGACGCCGCTGTCGTCCTTAAGGTTTGCGCATCGATGATCCGTGCCCCCCGTGTCGCTCTCGGCCTCATGCTGTGCGCGGTGCTCGCCGCCTGCGCGCATCACCGTGCCAATCGGCCAAGCGCGGCCAAGCTGCTGCCCGCGCGGATGACGACGATCGGCGTCAACGCCTATCTGTGGCGCGCGACGCTCGACACGTTGTCGTTCATGACGCTCGCGAGCACCGACAGCAATGGCGGCGTGATCGTGACCGAATGGTACGTCAACCCGGCGGTCCCGGCCGAGCGAATGAAGGTCTCGGTCGCGATCCTCGACGCGGATCTGCGCGCCGACGCGGTGCGCGTCTCGGCGGCGCGCCAGGTGCTGCAGAACGGCCAGTGGGTCGACGCCGCGGTCCAGGCCGCAACCGATCAGAAGCTGGAGGAGATCATCCTTCAGAAGGCGCGCGACCTCAGGCGCAGCGGCGCGGGCTGACGGTCCACCGATGAGCGAGCGGTTCGAGCCCCGCGACAGCGACGCGCGCTGGCAGCGGGAGTGGGAGGCGCGCGGCACCTTCCGGGCGGACGATGCCAGCCCGAAGCCCAAGAGCTACGTGCTCGAGATGTTTCCCT
>CAXUGZ010000258.1:0-2648 GCA_964250685.1 uncultured Sphingomonadaceae bacterium | reverse complement strand
GCTGCTGGTCGACCGCACGATCGAGCCCGGCGACGAACCCGTCAAGATCTGCTTCGACGATGCCGGCCGGATCGTCGATTTCCGTAAGCGGCCCGAGCACGCGCACGCCTGGCACGGCGAATCGGTCGGCTTCTTCCGCTTCTCGCCCGCCATGGCCGCGACGCTGGCCGACCGCGCCGAGCTTTATGCGCGCGACGGGCGGGGACAGGCCGAATATGAGGAGGCGATCCGCGACCTGATCCTGGCCGAACCCGGCCGCTTCGGCGCGGAGGACGTGAGCGACCTGCCGTGGACCGAGATTGATTTCCCCGCGGACGTGGCGCGCGCGCGGGGCGAGATCTTGCCGCAACTGGAGACCTTGGGGTGACCGATATTGCCGTTCCCGCCGCCGAACTCGCACCCGACGCGGTGGCGGCGTTCGGACGGGCGGGCTGGGTCGCGGCGCGCGGCTTCTTCTCCGCTGCCGAAGCCGCCGCCATCGCGCGCTGGACCGACGAGGTGACCGCGCTCCCCGAACGGCCGCGCACGCACATGCTCTACCGCGAGCCGAGCCTGCTCGATCCGGGCGAGCGCGTCGTCCAGCGCATCGAGGATTTCTGCCCCTATCACGCCGCCTTCGACGCGCTGATCCGCGGCGGGCGCCTCCAGCGCGCGGTCGAGCAGTTGCTCGGCGGACCCGCCTTGCTGTTCAAGGAGAAGATCAACTTCAAGATGCCCGGCGGCGCGGGCTTCGCGGCGCATCAGGACCAGCAGGCCGGCTGGACGCGCTATGCGCCGATGTTCGTCACCGCCTTGCTGACGATCGATCCCGCGACGCTGGAGAATGGCTGTCTCGAGATGGCGTCGTGCGATCGCCGTGCCGGGCTGATCGGGCGCGAGTGGGAGCCGTTGAGCGCGGCCGAGATGGCGGGCTTCGATCTGGTGCCGGTGCCGACCGAGCCGGGGGACGTCTTGTTCTTCGACAGCTACGCGCCGCACGCCTCCAAGCCCAACCTCACCGGGCAGCAGCGGCGCATCCTGTACCTCACCTATAATCGCGCGTCGGACGGCGACCATCGCCGCGCTTATTACGACGACAAGCGCGCGAGCTTCCCCCCCGACGTGGATCGCGAGCCGGGCACGGAATATCGGTTTCGGGTGTAGGGAATAAGCCCTCTCCTTCCGGAAGGGGGTTGGGTGAGGGTCTCCGACCTTCGAGGTCGGACGCTCGCCGAACGCTCGCTCCCCCTCACCCCAACCCTCTCCCCGCCGGGGAGAGGGAGTCAACGGGCGCGTCGTTTTAGCAGCAGTCTTAAGTCCTCGGGGGCGAAGGCGCCGGTTGCGAAGCAGGCCGCCGCATAGACCAGCACCCCGCCACTCACGAACAGCAGCAAGGCGGTCGCGCGCACCGCCAGCCCGCGCGTGAGGTATGGGTCGGCGAGCGGCGCCAGCACCAGCAACGCCCCGCCCATGATCAGCGCCGCCGCCGCCAGGCGCGGCACGCGCCGGCGCAGGCGCGCATCCGCCGCGAAGTGCCCGCGTGCGCTGAGCGTGCGGTACAGCATCGCCATGTTGACGGTGGAGGAGAGCGCGGTCGCGAGCGGCGGCCCGACATGGCCGATCGTCGGGATGAGCAGCAAATTGCCGGCGAGGTTCACGCCGACCGAGATCATGGCGTAGCGCACCGGGGTGCGCGTGTCGGCGCGCGCATAGAAGCCGGGAGTGAGCACCTTGACCAGCACGTAGGAGGGCAGGCCGAGCGAGAAGGCGCTCAGCGCCCAGCCGCAGCGTATCGTATCCTGCGGGCCGAACGCGCCGTGCTGGAACAGCCCGCGCACGATCGGCGCGGCGGCGAAGATGAACGCGGCGGCGGCGGGCAGGGTGAGGAACAGGGCCAGCTCGAGCCCCCGGTTCTGCGTGTCCATCGCCTCGGCCTCGCGCCCGCTGCTCAGCAGCCGCGATACCGTCGGCAGCAGCACCGTGCCGAGCCCGATGCCGATCATCCCGAGCGGCAGCTGGTTCAGCCGATCGGCATAATAGATGTACGAGATCGAGCCCGGAGCGAGCAGCCCGCCGGCGAGCGCGGTCGAGACGGCGAGGTTGATCTGCACCGCCCCCGCGCCCGCCGCCGCGGGCAGGATCAGCCGCAGCAGCCGGCGCACGTCGTCGTCGAGGCGCGGCCGCTGGAGCCGGATGCGCACTCCCGCCTGGCGGCAGGCGAGCATCAGCCAGCCGAGCTGGAGCGCGCCCCCGATCGGGATCGAGATCGCCTGCGCGCGCGCGGTGGCATAGGCGTCCGCGCCGTGGAAGAACCACAACGCCGCGACCATCGCCACGTTGAGCAGGATCGGCGCCGCCGCATTCACCCAGAAGCGGTCGAGCGAATTGAGGATGCCCCCCAGCAACGAGGCGAGGCTGATCAGCGTCAGATAAGGGATGGTGATCCGCGACAACGCGACCGCGAAGGCGAACTGCGCAGGCGTCGGATGCTTGAACCCGCCCGACAGCCCCCATGTGATCGGCCACGCCGCGAGCAGCATCGCGAGCGTGAACGCCAGCAGCACGGGCAGCAGCACCGCCAATGTCCGCTCGGCGAAGCGCAGCCCCGCGTCGGTGCTCCCTCCTTCCGCCACCCTGCGGTTGAACATCGGGATGAACGCCGCCGAAAA
>CAXUGZ010000257.1:484-2649 GCA_964250685.1 uncultured Sphingomonadaceae bacterium | reverse complement strand
TCCATTGGTCTACATGTCAGGATGTATATCTTTCACCTCGCGGTAGCAAGTCTCACTCCATCGTCAGCACGACCTTCCCCACATGCCCGCCACCCTCGAGCCACGCATGCGCGGCGGCCGCTTGGGCCAGCGGGAAGGTGCGGTCGATCACCGGCCTGAGGCGCCCCTCACGCACATGCGGCCACACCAGCCGCTCGACCTCGTCGCGCACCCCCGTCTTGAACGCGGCGTCGCGCGCGCGCAGCGTCGAGCCGGTGAGCGTCAGGCGCTTGCGCATCACCGCGAAGATCGGCAGCTCGGGGCTGCCGCCGCGCTGCACGCCGATCGAGACGTGGCGCCCCTCGGTGGCGAGGCAGTCGAGATTGCGCGCCAGATAGTCTCCCCCGACCATGTCGAGCACGATATCCGCGCCGCGGCCGCCGGTGATCGCCTTGACCTCGGCGACGAAATCCTGCCGCCTGTAATCGATCGCATGCGCCGCGCCGATCTCGATCGCGCGCGCGCATTTGTCGGCGCTCCCCGCGGTGACGATCACGGTCAGGTCGAACAGCGTGCCGAGCAGGATCGCCGTCGTGCCGATGCCGCTCGTGCCGCCATGCACCAGCACGGTCTCGCCGGCCTGGGCGTGCGCGCGCTGGAACAGGTTGCTCCACACGGTGAACAGCGTCTCGGGCAAGGCCGCCGCTTCGGCCATGGTCAGCGTGTCTGGCACGGGCAGGCACTGGCCGGTCGGCGCGACGCAATATTCGGCATAGCCGCCGCCCGCGACCAGCGCGCACACCGATCGCCCGATCCATTCGCGCTCTCCCGCGACGACCTCGCCCGCAATCTCCAGCCCGATGATCGAGGGCGCACCGGGCGGGGGAGGGTAGTTGCCCGCGCGCTGCATCACGTCGGGCCGGTTGACCCCGGCGGCGGCGACCTTGACCAGCACCTCGCCCGGCCCGGGCCGCGGCACCGGCCGCTCGACGGGGGCGAGTATCTCGGGGCCGCCCGGCTGCTCGGGATCGATCGCGATCATCGTTTGCGGCACCATCGTCATCATCCGTCCTCAACCGGCACGCACCGTTCGTCGCGGGATTCATTGACACGTGCGCCGCCAGCGTCAACCATCGCGACTCGATGGACATGGAAGAACTCCTGCCCAAGTCTCCAGGCGATCCGCTGGCGCTGCTCGCGCGGCAGGATCTCGATCCGCTGTCGTTGGACGAACTGCACGCGCGCATCGCCGCGCTCGAGGGCGAGATCGCGCGCTGCCGCGCGCGGCTCGATCGCGCGGTTAACGATCGCGCAAGTGCCGAGGGGCTATTCAGGCGATGAGGCGCCCGCCCGCTTCCGAGGCCCGCGATCGGCGGGCGCTTGATCGGGGGCGGTCGGGTCCCAACATGATGGATGGCGGGGCAGCATCTCGGCCGCCGGCGCCAGGAGTAATCTAGACCATGCCTTCCTTCGCCCGCGAGCTCGAGCAGACCCTCCACAACGCGCTTGGCGCCGCCTCGTCGCGCCACCACGAATATGCCACGCTCGAGCATCTGCTGCTCGCCCTGATCGCCGACGAGCATGCGTCGAAGGTGATGATCGCGTGCGGGGTCGATCTCGGCGAGCTCAAGGATGCGGTGACCACCTATCTCGACAACGAGCTCGACGCGCTCAAGACCGAGACCGGCAACGATCCCTCGCCCACCAGCGGCTTCCAGCGCGTCGTCCAGCGCGCGATCCTCCACGTCCAGTCCTCGGGGCGCGAGGAGGTGACCGGCGCCAACGTGCTCGTGGCGCTGTTCAGCGAGCGCGAGAGCTATGCCGTCTATTTCCTGCAGCAGCAGGACATGAGCCGCCTCGACGCGGTGAGTTTCATCAGCCATGGCGTCGGCAAGGCCGGCCAGCCGACGGAGAACCGCGAGGTGAAGGGGGCCGAGGAAGAGAAGGCGCAGAAGTCCGAGGGCAAGCAGAAGGGCGAGAGCGCGCTCAAGCAGTTCTGCGTCGACCTGAACGAGAAGGCGCGCAACAACAAGATCGATCCCCTGATCGGCCGCCATGCCGAGGTCGACCGCACCGTGCAGATCCTCTGCCGCCGCTCGAAGAACAACCCGCTCTATGTCGGCGAGCCGGGCGTGGGGAAGACCGCGATCGCCGAGGGGCTCGCGCGCAAGATCATCGAGGGCGAC
>CAXUGZ010000257.1:0-474 GCA_964250685.1 uncultured Sphingomonadaceae bacterium | reverse complement strand
AGGGCGATGTTCCCGGCGTGCTCAAGGACGCCACGATCTTCGCGCTCGACATGGGCACGCTGCTCGCCGGCACGCGCTACCGCGGCGATTTCGAGGAGCGGCTGAAGCAGGTGGTGAACGAGCTCGAGAAGCTCCCCCACGCCGTGCTGTTCATCGACGAGATCCACACCGTGATCGGCGCGGGCGCTACCTCGGGCGGCGCGATGGACGCGTCCAACCTGCTCAAGCCGGCTTTGTCGGGCGGCACGATCCGCTGCATCGGATCGACCACCTACAAGGAATTCCGCAACCATTTCGAGAAGGACCGCGCGCTGCTGCGCCGCTTCCAGAAGATCGACGTCAACGAGCCCACGGTCGAGGACACGATCAAGATCCTGACCGGGCTGCGATCCGCCTTCGAGAAGCACCATTCGGTCAAATACACGCCCGAGGCGATCAAGTCCGCGGTCGAGCTGTCGGCGCGCTACATCAACG
>CAXUGZ010000256.1:2024-2652 GCA_964250685.1 uncultured Sphingomonadaceae bacterium | reverse complement strand
CTCCTCGCCCTCGGCCGTGCCGAGCTCGCGCTGGATCGCCTTCAACTGCTCGTTGAGGTAATATTCGCGCTGGGTCTTCTCCATCTGACGCTTGACGCGGCTCCGGATCTTCTTCTCGACCTGGAGCACGCCGAGCTCGCCCTCCATGAAGGCGAACGCCATCTCCAGCCGCTTGGCCGGATCGCGCTCGACCAGCATCGCCTGCTTCTCGGCGACCTTGACCGCGATGTTGCCCGCGACCGCGTCCGCCAGCCGCGCCGCATGCTCGATCTCGGCAAGCTGCGCGGGCAGCTCGTCGGGCAGCTTCTTGTTGAGGCGGGCATAGCGCTCGAACTGCTCGACCACCGAGCGCATCAGCGCCTTGACCTGCGCGTCGAGCTCGTCCGCCTCGCCGTCCGCCAGCAGCGCCACGCGCGCGGTGAGGTGCGCGCCATCGGTGTCGAGATGCTCGATCCGCGCGGGCCGGGGCCGGGCATGTATGCGCCCCATCTCAAGTTCGCCGGCGAGGATGGCGCGTCGGTCGGCGCCTCCGAGGTGATCCGTCCCAAGCCAGGGCTGCTGTTCCTGTTTCCGTCCTGGCTTGTGCATCAGGTGCGGCCCTACCGAGGGACCGGCACGCGCATCTCGA
>CAXUGZ010000256.1:0-2014 GCA_964250685.1 uncultured Sphingomonadaceae bacterium | reverse complement strand
GTGCGCGCCATCGGTGTCGAGATGCTCGATCCGCGCGCGCTGCTTGCCCTCGACCAGCACGCGGACCGTGCCGTCGGGCAGCTTGAGCAGCTGGAGCACGGCGGCGGTGACCCCCAGATCGTAGAGCGAGTCGGCGTCGGGATCGTCCTCGGCGGGATCGAGCTGCGACACCAGGAAGATCGTCTTGTCCCCCGCCATCGCGCTTTCCAGCGCGGCGACCGACTTGTCGCGGCCGACAAACAGGGGAACGATCATCTGCGGGAACACGACGATATCGCGCAGCGGCAGAACGGGAAGGGTGTCGGTCATGGATGCTCCGGATGCCGCAGCGGGACGCGGCCTGCACACGCAATATGGTGCGGCGCATCGGATCGATCAATGTGCCTGCGCGGCCGCGCGCTCCATTCACCGCCGCAGGCTGAAACGCACCCTGCGCGCGCGGAAATCGAGGCTGACGCGGCGGAACGAGCGGAGCAGATCGGTGCCGAGCAGGATCGCCGGCTGCGCCGCGAGCCCGAACAGCGCGAACGGGGGCGCGTCGTCGAACGCCACCGGCACGTCCCTGAACATGATCCCGCCGATGGTGAGCTCGGGCAGCACGATCAGGTCGGCGACCGTGGTCTGGCCGGTTACGCCGACGATTTCCAGCGGCGTGACCGGCGGCGGGCGGCGGCGCGCGAAGATGTGCGCGCGCAGCGCCGAATTGCCCATCGTCACCTCCGATCCCGAATCGATGATCGCGTAGATGCCGACGCGGTCGGCGCTCGCCTGGGTGAGGATGAGCTGGCCGTTGCGGCGCCGCGCGGTGATCACGATCTCGTCCGATCCGCCGCGGGCGGCGGGATGGCGCGTGTCCTGGATGGTGATCGTCTTCGCGTCGAAATCGAGCAGCAGCCGCTGATCGGCGAGCGCGTCGATGCCGATCAGCCCCTGCGCGCCGAGGAACGTCTCGGGCAAGGCGGGTGCGGCGATGTCGGTGATCTCGCTGGCGCCGATGCGCAGCGCATCTATATGCACCGTGCCGACCTCGCTCGTCCCGGTGATGCCGTGCAGCGTCACCGGATCGCCGGCGGGGAGCGCCAGCCGTTGCGCGAGCGCAGCGCCGATCACGGTACGGTCCGCGCCGCTGTCGACCATGAACTGGAATGGGCCCCGGCCATTGACGATCACGCCCAGCGCCATGCGCGTGCTCGACTGGCGCGCCGCCAGTCCCTCGCCCTCCACTTCCAGCGAGTCGTCGATCGTCGCCAGCGGGATGGGCGGCGTGACCGCGGGCGCAGGCGATGCCGGCGGCGCGGCCGAACCCGTGGCCGCAAGCAGCACAGCGGCCGTTGCGGCCAGCCAGGTTCCCGATCCTCTCATCCGTCGCTTGTACGGCGGTCTTACTCGACCGTGACGCTCTTCGCCAAATTGCGCGGCTGATCGACATCGGTCCCCTTCGCCACCGCGACGTGATAGGCGAGGAGCTGCACCGGCACCGCATAGACGAGCGGTGCGATCAGCGGATGGACCTTGGGCATGGTGATGGTCGCCATGCAGCCGTCGCCCGCCGCCGCCACGCCGTCATAGTCCGAGATCAGCACGACTTTGCCGCCGCGCGCCTGCACCTCCTGCATGTTCGACACGGTCTTGTCGAACAGCGGGCCGGACGGCGCGATCACGATCACGGGCACGGCATCGTCGATCAGCGCGATCGGCCCGTGCTTCATCTCGCCCGCGGCATAGCCCTCGGCATGGATGTAGCTGATCTCCTTGAGCTTGAGCGCGCCCTCCAGCGCCAGCGGATAATCGGGCCCGCGCCCGAGATAGAGCACGTCGCGCGCGCCGGCGATGGTGTGCGCCATCTCCTGGATCGACTCGTCATACGCGAGCGCGCCGTTGAGCGCGGCAGGCGCCTCGGACAGATGACGCACGATCGCGCGTTCCTGGTCGCGGTCGAGCAGCCCGCGCGCGCGCGCCAGATTGGCGGCGAAGGCGGCGAGCACCGCGAGCTGGCAGGTGAACGCCTTGGTCG
>CAXUGZ010000255.1:0-2652 GCA_964250685.1 uncultured Sphingomonadaceae bacterium | reverse complement strand
TAATAAAGCGGGCTCGGGCGGCCGACATAATGCGTCATCAGCCCGTCCATCTCCGCCTGGAAGGCGGGATCGGCCTTGGCGGCGCGATACGCCTCGTCCAGCTCGAGGACGAGCGGCATCAGCGTCTCGGCGACGTAGCGGCCGCCGAATTCGCCGAAATGGCCCGACGCGTCGGGACCCTGGCGGAGCGAGTTGGGGAGGGTCATAACCGCGCCGCCGCTTGGAGGAAGGCGGCGATCTTGTCCACATCCTTGACGCCCGGCGCGCGCTCGACCCCCGATGAGACGTCGACCGCCTCGGCGCGCGTGGTGCCAATCGCCTCGGCCAGCGACTCCGCGTCGAGCCCGCCGGAGAGCAGCCAGGGCAGGGGGTGCGCGACCCCCTCGAGCAGCCGCCAGTCGAAGCGCAGCCCCATGCCGCCGGGGAGCGTGCCCGCGGGCGTGCGCGCGTCGTAGAGGATGCGGTCCGCCGCGCCCCGATAGCGCACCGCCTGCGCCGGATCGGCGCGCGTGCGCACCGGGATCGCCTTCCACAGCTCGATCCCGTGGCGGCGCAGCGCGGCGAGCCGCTCGGGGGTCTCGTCGCCGTGGAGCTGGAGCGCGGTCACCCCCGCCGCGATCGCGCGCTCGATCAGCGCGTCGTCGGGATCGACCAGCACGCCGACCTTGCCGATGCCCGCCGGCGCGCGCGCGATCAGCGCGGCGGCCTCTTCGGGCGCCAGGTCGCGCGGGCTGTTCGGAAAGAACACGAAGCCGAGCCACGCCGCGCCCCCCGCGACGGCGGCGTCGAGCGCGGCGGCGGTCGAGAGCCCGCAGATCTTGGCTTGGACGCGCGGCATGGTTGGGGGGCATATAAGAGCTCCTCCCCCGCGGGGGGAGGGGGACCATCCGCAGGATGGTGGAGGGGTATCCCCGCTGGAGCCGTGGCTTCCCCCGTGGTCGTGGATACCCCTCCACCCCTGCCTTCGGCAGCGGTCCCCCTCCCCCTGCGGGGGAGGAACTGGGCGCCCCTAGAGCGTCGCCGCGATCGCGCGCGCGGCGACGTCGGGATCGTCGGCCTTGGTAATCGGGCGGCCCACGACGATGATCGAGGCGCCGTTGTCGATCGCCTGGCGCGGCGTCATCACGCGCTTCTGGTCGCCCGCCGCCCCGCCTGGGGGCCGCACGCCGGGCACGACGAAGAAGCCGTCGCGCCACGCGCGCCGCGCCGCCGCCACCTCGAATCCCGAGCACACCATTCCGTCGAGCCCCGACGCGCGCGCGAGCGCCGTCAGCCGCTCGACCTGCGCATGCTCGCCCCCGCCCACGCCGATCGCGGACAGGTCGTCCGCATCCAGGCTGGTGAGCACGGTCACGCCCACCACCTTGGTGGCGGGCGGGGCGGCGGCGCGGGCGTCCTCCATCATCGCGCGCCCGCCCGCCGCGTGGACGGTGAGGATCGCGGGGGCGAGCTCGTGCAGCGCCTGGATCGCGCACGCGACGGTGTTGGGGATGTCGTGCAGCTTGAGATCGAGGAAGATCGGCAGCCCGAGCGCGGCGACCTCGCGCACCCCGTGAAGCCCGTGCGCCGCGAAGAATTCGAGCCCCAGCTTGAGCCCGCCGACATGCTCGCGCACGCGGCCCGCGATGGAAAGTGCCTGCGCCAGGTCGCGCGTGTCGAGCGCGACGAAGACGCGGCCCGACATCAGTCCGCGGTCGCGGGATCGAATCCCGGGGGCTCGATCGCCGGCGCGGCTACGGGCGCGACCGGCGCCGCCGCCAGGAGCACGCGCCGCCGGTCGCGCCAGCGGACCGCGCGGTGCCACGCATAGACCGGCACGAAGCCGATCAGGAAGGCGATCAGCACCAGCACGGGCAGCTTCACGTCGGCCTGCAGATTGCCGAACAGGTTGATCGTCACGGGCTCCCAGTTGCGGATCGAGAACACGACCACCACCACCGTCACCGCGATCCAGAAGAGCGTGCGCAGAAATGCCATGCGCGCGAAGGTAAGCGTTAACGCGCGCCAAGGCGAGTCCGGCGGAGTCAGCCTCCCCCGTGGGAGGGGTTGCCCCGTCTTTCCCGCCGCGCTATGTTCCTGCTTCGTTCGACACAGGAGCCGCCGCATGGCCAAGCCGCAACGCCGCTACGTCTGCCAGGCCTGCGGCAGCGTCGCGGGCAAGTGGCAGGGGCAGTGCGTCGATTGCGGCGAGTGGAACACGCTGGTCGAGGAGGCGGGGGGCGGCGTGGTGACGCCGTTCGCCGCCAAGCACGATCTGCGCTCGGGCGGGCGCGCGATCGCGTTGAGCGGGCTCGATGCGGACGTCGCGCTGCCGCCGCGCCTCGCCACCGGCATCGCCGAGTTCGATCGTGCGCTCGGCGGCGGGCTCGTTGCGGGCTCGGCCACCCTGATCGGGGGCGATCCCGGCATCGGCAAGTCGACCCTGCTGCTCCAGGCGGCGGCGCGGCTGGCGCGCGGCGGCGCGCGCGTCGCCTATATCTCGGGCGAGGAGGCGGCCGATCAGGTGCGGCTGCGCGCGCGTCGGATGGGGCTGGGTACAGCCCCGGTGCAGCTCGCCGCCGCCACCTCGGTGCGCGACATCCTCACCACGCTCGATTGCGGCGCGCCGCCCGCCCTGCTCGTGATCGATTCGATCCAGACGATGCATTCGGA
>CAXUGZ010000254.1:0-2665 GCA_964250685.1 uncultured Sphingomonadaceae bacterium | reverse complement strand
TGCTGTTCGACAGCTGGCTGCATCCGCTGGCGATGGGGCTGGAAGAGCATCTGCTCGCGATGTTCCGCGACGATTTCGAATTTTCGGACGGCGCGGGGCCGAGCCATCTGGGGCATCAGGTCCTTCCCGGACGCAGCTCGGCCAGCGGGACCATCACCGAAGGTGATGCCGAAGCGGCAGCGACGCCGGACGCATTGCCCCTCCACCAGCCCGCGGCTGGTCCCCCTCCCCCGGCTGCGCCCGGGGAGGATCTGTGGACCGCCGAAGCAGAACGCGAGCTGCGCAAGATCCCGTTCTTCGTGCGCGGCAAGGCGCGCCGCAACGCTGAGCTGTTCGCCAATGATCGCGGGCTCGCCCCGATCACGCTCGACACCCTCTACGAGGCGAAGGCACATTATGCGCGCTGAGCCGTCCTCCGCCTTCCCGATCCCGACGCCGGTACGCGTCGTGATCGTCACGCTCGACAACCATCTCGCCGGCGCGGTCGAGCGCGCGCAGAGCCGGCTCGCCGCGCAGGGATCGGGCATCTCGATCACGCTGCATGCCGCGTCCGACTGGGATCGCGCGCCGGGCGCGGTGGACCGGACGATCGCCGCGATCGCCACCGCCGACATCCTGATCGCGACCATGCTGTTTCTCGACGATCACATCCGCGCCGTGCTGCCCGCTCTGCAGGCGCGGCGCGAGGAGTGCGACGCGTTTCTCGGGCTGATGTCGGGTGCGGAGATCGTCCGCCTGACGCGGATGGGCGGCTACCGCATGGATGCGCCCGCGCGCGGGCCGCTCGCGCTGCTCAAGCGGCTGCGCGGATCGGGCAAGAGCGGTTCGTCGGGCGCGGGCCAGATGAAGATGCTGCGCCGCCTGCCCAAATTGCTGCGCTTCATCCCCGGCGCGGCGCAGGACGTGCGCGCGTATTTCCTGACGCTGCAATATTGGCTCGCCGGCAGCGACGACAACGTCATCAACATGGTCCGCGCGCTGGTCGACCGTTATGCCGACGGCCCGCGCCGGGCGATGCGCGGCGCCACCCCCGCGCTGCCGCCGCAGGATTATCCCGAGGTCGGCGTCTATCACCCCGGCTTGCCCGGGCGCATGTCCGAGCGCGCCGATGCGTTGCCCCGGCCCGCGGCGGCCAAGGGGCGCGTCGGGCTGCTGCTGCTGCGCTCCTACCTGCTCGGGCGCGACACGGGGCATTATGACGGCGTGATCGCCGCGCTCGAGGCGCGCGGGCTGGAGGTCGTGCCCGCGTTCGCGAGCGGGCTCGATGCGCGCCCGGCGATCGAGCGCTTCTTCGTCGAGGACGGCCGCGCCACGGTCGACATCATGGTCTCGCTGACCGGCTTCTCACTCGTGGGCGGCCCGGCCTATAACGATGCCGCGGCGGCGGCGGAGACGCTGGCCGGGCTCGACGTGCCTTATGTGGCCGCGCACCCGCTCGAATTCCAGACGCTGCAGCAATGGGGCGCGGGGCGGCAGGGGCTGCTGCCGATCGAGGCGACGATGATGGTCGCCATCCCCGAGCTCGACGGCGCGATCCTGCCGTCGGTGTTCGGTGGCCGTTCGGACGGTTCGGACGCGCCGTGCACCGGCTGCGGCCGGCGCTGCGTCTTCCCCTCGAGCGGGATCGCGCGCGCGATGCTGTCCTGCCCTGAGCGGGCGGACGCGCTCGCCGCCAAGGTCGCCGCGCTGACCGCGCTGCGCCGTTCGGAGCGTGCCGCGCGCAAGCTCGCGATCGTCCTGTTCAACTTCCCGCCGAATGCGGGCGCGACCGGCACCGCCGCGCATCTCGCGGTGTGGGAATCGCTTTACGCCACCTTCCGCCGGCTGAGCGACGCGGGCTATGCGGTGGATGTACCCGCCGACGTCGACGCGTTGCGCGAGGCGGTCCTCACCGGCAACGCCGAGCGGTACGGCGCCGATGCCAACGTCCATGCGCGCATCCCCGCCGACGAGCATGTCGCGCGCGAGCCTCACCTCGCCGAGATCGAGGCGCAATGGGGCCCCGCGCCGGGTCGTCAGCAGAGCGAAGGCCGCACGATCCATGTGCTGGGGCAGCGCTTCGGCAACGTGTTCGTCGGCATCCAGCCGAGCTTCGGCTATGAAGGCGATCCGATGCGGCTGCTGTTCGACGGCCGCTTCACCCCGACGCACGCTTTCACCGCCTTCTACCGCTGGCTCGCCCAGGATTTCGCCGCCGACGCGGTGCTGCATTTCGGCACGCACGGCGCGCTCGAATGGATGCCGGGCAAGCAGATCGGGCTGTCGGGCGATTGCTGGCCTGAGCGGTTGCTGGGCGCCATGCCCAATTTCTACCTCTACGCGGCCAACAATCCGTCCGAGGGCCTGCTCGCCAAGCGCCGTTCGGGCGCGACTCTGGTGAGCTACCTCACCCCGACGCTGACCGAGGCCGGGCTGTATCGCGGGCTGGGCGAGTTGAAGGCGCTGCTCGAGCGGTGGCGCGGATCGGCCGTCGAGACCGAGCGCGCCGCTCTGGTGCCGATGATCGTCGCGGCGGCGGGCGTGCTCGACCTCGCTGCGGACGATCTGGAGGGGCTTTCGGGCCGCCTTTACGAGTTGGAGCGCACGCTCATCCCGCACGGGCTGCACGTGCTCGGCCAGCCCGGCACGGTCGAGCAGCGCGCGCAGATGATCGACGCGATGGTCG
>CAXUGZ010000253.1:1023-2683 GCA_964250685.1 uncultured Sphingomonadaceae bacterium | reverse complement strand
TAACACCTCCACTCTGGCACATCGATGCCGTCGGGGGGCGTCCGCCCCATCACCACAAGCCGCCGTTGGAGAACGAGTCCTTGCCTAACTCCACCCGGCCGAATCGAAGCTGATTGGCCGCCCGTGCGCGCTGTCCGCCAGCGCGCCGTCCCACATCACGCGGCGGCCGCGCACGATCGTGCCGACCGGCCGCCCCGTCACCTCCATGCCGGTGAAGGGCGACCAGCCGCAGCGCGAGGCGAGCCAGCTCTCCTCGATCCGCCAGCGCGCCTTCAGGTCGACCACGGTGAAGTCGGCGTCATAGCCCGCCGCGATGCGGCCCTTGGCGGTGAGGCCGAACACGCGCTGGGGGCCCGCCGAGGTGAGCTCGACCAGCCGCTGGAGGGTGAGCCGCCCGTTGGCGACGTGGTCGAGCAGCAGCGGCAGCAGCGTCTGGACGCCGGGCATGCCGCTCGGCGAATCGGGATAGGCGCGCGCCTTCTCCTCGCGCGTGTGCGGCGCGTGGTCCGATCCGATCACGTCGGGAACGCCCTGGTTGAGCCAGCGCCACAGCCCGGCGCGGTGCGCGGCCGAGCGGATCGGCGGGTTCATCTGCGCATAGGTGCCGAGGCGCGGATAGGCCTCCTCGCCCGCGAGCGTGAGGTGCTGCGGCGTCACCTCGCACGTGGCGATGTCCTTGTTGGCGGCGATCAGCTCCAGTTCGGCGGGCGTGGTGATGTGGAGGATGTGGACCGGGCGGCGCGCGGCGCGCGCGAGCGCGAGGATGCGCCGCGTGGCGAGGATCGCGCTCTCGTCGTCGCGCCACACCGGGTGCGAGGCCGGATCGCCGGGGACCCGCTCGCCGAGGCGCGCCTGCATGCGCGGCTCGTCCTCGGCATGGATCGCGACGCGGCGACGGCCATGCGCCAGCACGCGCGCGAGATCGCGATCGTCCGAGACGAGCAGGTCGCCGGTCGAGGCGCCCATAAAGATCTTGACCCCCGCCGCCCCCGGCAGCCGCTCGAGCTCGCCGAGCAGCTCGGCATTGGCGCTGGTCGCGCCCACGTAGAAAGCATGGTCGCACCACATGCGGTCGCGCGCGCGCGCGAGCTTGTCGGCGAGCGCCTCGGCCGTGTCGGTGTTGGGCTTGGTGTTGGGCATCTCGAACACCGCGGTCACCCCGCCGAGCACGGCGGCGCGGCTGCCGCTCTCCAGATCCTCCTTCGCCTCCAGCCCCGGCTCGCGGAAATGGACCTGGCTGTCGATCACGCCGGGCAGGACGGTCAGCCCGGCGCAGTCGATCGTCTCGCCGGCATCGCCCGGCTCGCCGATCGCGACGATCCGCCCGTCGCGCACGCCGACCGAGGTCTCGGCGGGTCCGCCGGGGGTCCAGACGACGCCGTTGGTGAGGAGCAGGTCGTAGGTGGCCATAGGAACTCCGTTCGTCCCGCGAGTCGGGGGCCCGTGCACCGTGTCTCGACTTCGCTCGACACGAACGGTTTGTCTTCGCGACGGCGCGATCCTACCTGCTGAACATGCCCGCCACCACCCTCCTCGATCGCGCCGTCCTCCGCCTGGCCGGGGAAGACGTTGATCCCGCGCGCGATGAACTTGCTTTCTTTCCACTGATTTACTGGCCGGTCGTGCCCGGCGCGCCGAAGCCGCCGCAGGACGCCATCAA
>CAXUGZ010000253.1:0-1013 GCA_964250685.1 uncultured Sphingomonadaceae bacterium | reverse complement strand
TCGAGCACTCGGGGCGCGCCGTCGCCGCCGGCGCCCAGCGACGTCACCGCCGCGCTGCCGGTATGGGCCGGGCTGCTGAGCGCGCAGGGCAAGGCGCTGTTCGACTTCATCGTCTGGGCCGACGGCGACGACATCCTGCTCGATTGCGAGGCCACGCAGGCGGATGCGCTCGCGCGCCGGCTGACGCTCTACCGCCTGCGGCGCGCGATCACGATCGCGCGCGACGAGTCGCTCGGCGTGCACTGGTCGGCCGGGGGCGATGCGGGCGTGCCCGATCCGCGCCTGCCCGAACTCGGCCGCCGCTGGATCGCGCCGCCGGGTGCGCCGGCCGAAGGCTGGCACGCGCACCGGCTGGCGCTCGGCGTCACCGAAGGCATGGGCGAGCTGGGGAGCGACAAGACCTTGTGGCTCGAGGCGAACGCCGCCGAGCTGAACGGCGTCAGCTTCACCAAGGGCTGCTATGTCGGCCAGGAGAATACCGCGCGGATGAACTGGCGCCAGAAGGTCGGGCGGCGGCTGGTGGTGGCGCGGGTCGATCGCGATCCCGGCGAGGCGGCGTCCGCCTTCTACCCCGCTTTGGGGCTGGCGGTGGCGCGGATCCGTGTCGGCGAGATTGCGAGCCTGCGCCAACTCGGGCCGGCAGACGCGGCGCCGATCATGCCAACATGGTTAAAGTCATCGCTCTGACCACTTCGTCTTGCGTTAACCACCTATTAACTTGCGCGAAGAAAAACCTCGCGATAGCGCAGTGTCAAGGCAGAGACGCGCGGCTCGATTCGTCCCCAAGGGAGATACGATCCGGCGGTCAACAGACCAAAAGCAGTTGGCTGTAATCAAGGTGGGCGCGTGTATTGCGCCTCGCCTGCGTCCTGGAGTAAAATCATGAAGAACCAGCTTTTGCGGAAGGCATTGCCTGTCGTTCTCGCCGCGGCGTCCGTATGCGCGATCTCCGCGCCGGCGGCGGCAGCCCCCACCAGCTATTCGATCACCTCGATCGGCATCGATCCGTCGCC
>CAXUGZ010000252.1:0-2684 GCA_964250685.1 uncultured Sphingomonadaceae bacterium | reverse complement strand
GCGCCATCAGCACGATCACCAGCGCCGCCAGCACCGACGCCGAGCGCGTGACGAACAGCCGCGCCATGTACCACGATACGGTGCGCGAGGCGAAGAACGCGACGTTGATCCTCATGCCGCCGCCACCGCCCGCCGCCGCCCGCGGCCCAGCCGCGCGCGCACGAACGCGGCGACCTTCGCCGCCTGCCGCTCGAGCGCGCCGATCGGCTGCCCGCCCGGCACCGCCGCCAGCGTGCGGTACATCCACCACACCAGCCCCGCGAAGACCAGGAACGGCACCCACAAGGCGATCAGCGGATCGATATGCCCGCGCCCGCCCAGCGCCTCGGCATATTCGTTGACCTTGTAATAGGTCACGATCATCACGATCGAGAGGAACACGCCGAGCGTCGAGGTCGAGCGCTTGGGCGGCACCGCGAGCGCCACGCCGAGCAGGGGCAGCACGAGCATCGCCGCCACCTCGACCAGCCGGAAGTGGAATTCGGCGCGGCTGCGCACCTTCTCCTTCTTCTCCAGCGCCGCCGCATGGCCGGTCTTGACCAGCTCGGGGATGGTAAGCTCGCCGTTGCGGCCGCCGCGCTGGCGGAACGCCTCCTCCTTGGGCAGGTCGACCGGCAGATCGTGGCTCTCGAAGCCGAGCACGCGCGGCGCGGCGAAGCCGGGCGCGTCGTGGACGAGCGTGCCGTTGTGCAGGCGGAAGATGATCGTGTTGGGATCGTCGGTCGCCATGAAGCGCCCGCGCTCGGCGGTGACCGCGAGGCGCTTGCCGTCGTCGCCCGCCGCCATCACGAAGATGCCGCTGAGCTCGCGCCCGCTCTCGCGGCTGCGCTCGACGCGCAGCGTCATGTTGCGCCCGAGCTTGGTGAACTCGCCGACCTTGATCGAGGCGCCGAGCGCGCCCGTGCGCAGCTCGAAGCGCAGCCCCTCATAGGCGTAGCGCGAATAAGGCTGGACGAAGCCGACGATCGCGAGGTTGATCGCCGCCAGTACGATCGCATAGGCATAGGGCACGCGCAGCAGCCGGCGATAGCTGAAGCCGGTCGCCAGCAGCACGTCGAGCTCGGACGAGGTCGCCAGCCGCCGGAAGGCAAGCAGGATGCCGAGCATCAGCCCGATCGGGATGCCGAGCGAGAGATATTCGGGGATCAAGTTGGCGAGCATCCGCCACACCACGCTCACCGGCCCGCCCTCCTGCGCGACGAAGTCGAACAGGCGCAGCATCTTCTCCAGCAGCAGCAGCATCGCCGCGATCACGAGCGAGGCCGCGAGCGGAACCGCGATCAGGCGCGCGAGATAGCGATCGACGAGCAGTCCAGATTTCAAATTGCCGACGCTCCGTCACCACGTTCTGGCCGCAATCGCGCCCGATCTGATTGGGCAGGAGGCGCTTGTCCCCCGGCGCGATGCGGCCGGGCTATAGCTGCCGGGAGTGACGAGGTCATGTCGAAACTGATCGCCTGCCTGGCAGCGAGCGCGGCCGCGCTGGCGAGCCCGTGCGGCGCGGCGATCCTGGGGCCGCACGCGGCGCAATGCGCGGCGGGCGCGGGCCGGCCGGCGCTGCTCGTCAAGGTCGTGGGGCTCAAGTCGCGCGCGGGCACCGTCCGCGTCCAGCTCTACGACGATCCCGCTACCTATTTCGACAAGGGCGCCTATATCGAGCGAGTCGAGCTGCGCCCGCCTGCCGCCGGCCCGGTCGACATATGCCTGCCGGCGCCGCGCGCGGGCGTGTATGCCGTGGCGGTGCGCCACGAGGCCGGCGGCGGCGGCAGGTCCGACCTCGCCGACGGCGGCGGCATGTCGGGCAATCCCAACCTGTCGCTGATGGACGTGGTGTTCAAGCGCCGCCCCTCACCTGTTCAGGTCCAGGTCAAGGTCGATGGCCTCACGGTCGTTTCGGTGGTGATGAACTATGTGCGCGGTACGGGCGTTGGTCCGATATCGAGCGCCGAGCGGTAGGGAAAGCAACGATGGCCCGCGTGGCGCTCCTCTCGAACCCCCGCTCGACCGGCAACCGCGCGCAGCTGCCGCGCATCCGCAGCTTCTGCGCGAGCCATTCTGAAATCTTCCACTACGAGGTCGAGCATATCGATCAGATCGAGGCGGCGCTGCGCACGATCGCGCGCGTCAAGCCCGCGGTGCTGGTGATCAACGGCGGCGACGGCACCGTCCAGTCGACGCTGACCGAATTGTACCATTCCGACATCTTCGACGGCGCGCCCCCGCCCGTGGCGGTGCTGCCCAACGGCAAGACCAACCTGATCGCGCTCGATCTGGGCGCGACGGGCGATCCGATCGTCGCGCTCGAGCGCGTGCTCGAGATCGCGCGCGGCCCGGTCGCGGAGCATATCGTCACGCGCGAGATGATCGCGCTCAGCCATGAGGAGGACGGGGTCGGCGACGGGCTGCGCCCGACGATCGGGATGTTCCTCGGCGGCGCCGGCTTGGCCGATACGATGCTGTATTGCCGCAACAAGGTCTATCCGCTGGGGCTGCCCAATTGGATGAGCCATTTCCTCACGGCGTTGGCGCTGCTGATGTCGCTGGTGATCGGCCTGCGCGCCGCATTCCTGCCCGCGCGGCCGAGCCCGATCAAGGTCTCGCTGATCCGCCAGGGCGAGCTCCAGGGCAGCTTCTCGCTGCTGATCGTCACCACCCTGCGCAAGATGCTGCTCGGCTCGTCGGTC
>CAXUGZ010000251.1:0-2691 GCA_964250685.1 uncultured Sphingomonadaceae bacterium | reverse complement strand
ACCGAGAGCGGCAGCGCGGCCCAGGCCGGCCAGGCCGCGTGCGCGGCCGCGACCTCGGCCTCGACGTCGCCGGTCTCGCCCCGCCACAGCTCGGAGCCCGTGGCGGGCTCGTGCGAGATCAGCTCGGCCATCGATGCGCCTCCCCCATGCGGCGGATCGCGGCGACCTTGGCGTGGAGCGGCGCCCAATCGTCGCGCTCGGCGATCGCCGACCAGATCGCCTCCACCTCCTCGATATGCATCGAGCACGGCGCGGGATCGCTCCAATAAGGATGGTCGCCCGCGCGCACGGGATGGAAGTCCGCCACCAGCTCGACGAACGACGTGAAATGCTCGTCATAAGCCGCATCGGCGGGGGACGGGCCGCGCCGCCGCCCGCCCGACCAGTCGAAGAAGCAGCGATCGATCTCGACCGTCCCGGTGGCCAGCCCCTGCTCGATCGCCTGCACCAGCGCCAGATCGGCCGCCTCGCCGCGCGACGCCACGCCGAGCCGCGCGAGCATCGCGCGCGCAAGCTCGGCCTCGTAGGCGGCGGGAAAGCCGTCGAGCACCGGCGCCAGCGCCTCGACCGGCACCAGCTTCGACAAGGCGATCGCGAGCTGGACCACGTCCCAGTGGATCGCCTGCGCCTGGCGGCCGAAGGCGTAGAGTCCCTGATGGTCGAAATAGGCGGCGGTGAAGCCGGGCTCCCACAACGGCGTGAAGCGCCACGGGCCGTAATCGAAGCTTTCGCCGGTGACGTTGATGTTGTCGCTGTTGAGCACGCCGTGGACGAACCCCGCCGCCATGTACGACGCGGCGAGGCGCGCGGTGCGCGCGACGACGCGCGTCAGCAGCCGCACCTCGGGCTCGTCGCCGGGCGGCTCGCCATACAGCAGCTCGAGCGCGTAGCGCGCCAGCCGCCCGAGCGCCTCGGTCTCGCCCAGCGCCGCCAGCCGCTGGAAGCTGCCGATGCGGACATGGCCGTGGCTCAGCCGCACCAGCACCGCCGAGCGGGTGGGCGACGGCTCGTCGCCGCGATGCAGCCGCTCGCCCGTCTCGATCAGCGAGAAGCTGCGCGAGGTGCGCACGCCCAGCGCCTCGAGCATCTCGGTCGCGAGGATCTCGCGCACCCCGCCCTTGAGCGTCAGCCGCCCGTCGCCGAAGCGGCTGTACGGCGTGGTGCCCGACCCCTTGGTGCCCAGATCGAGCAGCCGGCCGGCATCGTCGCGCAGCTGCGCGAAGGTGAAGCCGCGCCCGTCGCCGAGATCGGGATTGTACGAGCGGAACTGGTGCCCGTGATAGCGTAGCGCCAGCGGCTGCGGGAGGGTGCCCGGCAGCGGCGCGAACCGCCCGAAATGCGCCACCCACGAATCGTCGGAGAGTCCCTCCAGCCCGACCGTGGCGGCGGCGCGATCGTTGCGGAAGCGGAGGATCGCCTGCGGGAGCGCGGCTGCCTCGACCGGATCCGCCAGGAAATCCGCCACACCGAGCAAAGCGGTTTCTGGCCGGTACGAAGCCGGTTGCGGTGCAGATGCCATTGCCGCGATATGGGGGCGGGACCGCGGGAGACGCAAGCATGGCGGATGGAAGGGCTGCTCCGGATCGGCGCGGCTATGCCGATTGCTGGTGGCGTTCGGCCGACGGGCTGCGGCTGCATTACCGCGATTATGCGGGACCCGCCGGGCGGCTCCCCATATTGTGCATCCCCGGCCTGACGCGCAACGCGCGCGATTTCGAGCGGGTGGCGGACCGGCTGGCGGCGACGCGGCGCGTGATCGCGGTCGATCTGCGCGGGCGCGGGGAGAGCGAGTACGCGGCCGATGCGCGGAGCTATGTGCCGGCAGTCTATGCACACGACCTGGGCACGCTGATCGCCACGCTCGACCTGCGCAAGCTGATCGTGTTCGGCACCTCGCTCGGCGGGCTGCTGACGATGCTGCTCGCTGCGGCCACGCCGGCGCTGCTCGCGGGCGCGTTGCTCAACGATATCGGGCCGCGGATCGAGCCCGACGGGATCGCGCGCATCCGCTCCTATGTCGGCAGGCGCGCGCGCTGGGCGAGCTGGGACGAGGCCGCGGCGGCGATCGCGCGCACGCACGCGGCCACCTTTCCGCATTACGGCGCCGGCGACTGGCTGGCGACGGCGCATCGCCAGTGCCGCGCGGACGCCACGGGGACGATCACGCCCGATTACGACCTGGCGATCGCCGAGCCGTTCAGCCAGCCCGACGCCGGCGTGACGATCGACCTGTGGCCCGCGCTCGGCGCGCTGGCGGGCATTCCCAGCCTGCTCGTGCGCGGTGCGCTGTCGGACGTGCTCGGTGGCGACACCGCCGCCGAGATGGCGCGGCGCCTGCCGCTGATGGAAACGCTGACCCTGCCCGATATCGGGCATGCGCCGATGCTGGATGAGCCGGACTGCGTCGCCGCGATCGATCGACTGCTTGCACGGATCGACCGCGCCTGACGACGTGCGCTTTTCCCGCGCTTTTCGCGCGGTCTTGGCCTATGTGAGACGCGTTTTTCGCCCGGAGGATGGTTTGTTCAAGGGACTGCGCCCGATCCTTTATGGTGGCCGCGAGGTGTGGCCGATCATCGAGGGCGGCAAGGGCGTCGCCGTGTCGAACCACAACAGCGCGGGCGCGTGGGCGGCTGCGGGCGGGATCGGTACGATCTCGGCGGTCAACGCCGACAGCTACGATCCCGAGGG
>CAXUGZ010000250.1:0-2705 GCA_964250685.1 uncultured Sphingomonadaceae bacterium | reverse complement strand
CGACGTCGACCCCGGCGGTGGGCTCGTCGAGCACCAGCACGGGCGGGTTGTGGACGAGCGCCTTGGCGACCAGCAGCCGCCGCTTCATGCCGCCCGACAGCGAGCGCGCATAAGCGTGCGCCTTGTCCGCCAGATGCACCGCGCGCAGCAGCTCCATCGATCGGCGCTGGGCCTTGGGCACCCCGTACAGGCCCGCATACAATTCCAGCATCTCGAACGGCGTGAAGAACGGATCGAACACGATCTCCTGCGGCACGATGCCGATCGAGCGCTTGGCGTTGCGCGGATCGCGGTCGATGTCGAAGCCCCAGATCGAGACCTGACCCGCGCTCTTCATCACCATCCCGGCGAGGATGTTGATCGTGGTCGATTTGCCCGCGCCGTTGGGGCCGAGCAGGCCGATGATCTGGCCGCGCGGCACGTCCAGCGTCACGTCGTCGAGCGCGCGCTTGCCGCCCTTGTAGGTCTTGCACAGGCCGCCGATGCTGATCGCCGCTTCGCTCATGGCGCGAGCGCATAGACCCCGCGCGCGTCCGAAGCCAAGACGTCATGGCCGCACGACCATTCGGCGCGCACGCTCGCGTCGGGCTCGGCGGCGGCGCGATGCGCGCGTTCGGCGGCGAAGCGGGCGGGATCGAGCCGCGCCAGCGCCCATGCCGCCGCCCCGCGCACCACCGGCGCGGGATCGTCGAGCAGGCGCGCGACGCGCGGCACCAGCGCCGCGCTGCCGATATTGCCCGCCGCGATCGCCGCGTTGCGCACCATCCGGTCGCGCCCGATGCGCTTGATCGGCGATCCGGCGAACACCTGGCGGAAGCCCGCATCGTCGAGCGCGAGCAGATCGGCGAGCTCGGGCGCGGCGAGCTCGGCGCGCGCGACGAAGGCGCGGTTGGCGGCGGCGGCGTCGGCGAACTTGTTCCACGGGCAGACGGCGAGGCAATCGTCGCACCCGTAGATGCGATTGCCGATCGCCGCACGGAACTCGGTCGGGATCGGCCCCTTATGCTCGATCGTGAGGTACGAGATGCAGCGCCGCGCATCCAGCCGGAAGGGCGCCGGAAAAGCGTCGGTCGGGCACGCCGCTATGCACGCGTCGCACGATCCGCAGCGCATGCCCGCCGGCGCATCGGGCGCGAGATCGAGCGTCGTCATGATCGCGCCGAGCAGCAGCCAGCTTCCGTCGTCGCGGCTGACGAGATTGGTGTGCTTGCCCTGCCAGCCGATCCCCGCCGCCTCCGCCAGCGGCTTCTCCATCACCGGCGCGGTGTCGACGAACACCTTCAGGTCGACGTCGGGGAGATTCGCGGCCGGCGCCGCCGCCACCAGCCAGCGCGCGAGCGCCTTCAGCGCCTTCTTGACGACATCGTGATAGTCCTGCCCCTGCGCATAGGCCGAGATGCGGCCGATCGCGCGCTCGCCGGCCAGCGCGAGTGGATCGGCGGCGGGCGCGTAGCTCATGCCGAGCATGATCACCGAGCGCACCTCGGGCCACAACGCCGCCGGGCTGCCGCGCTGCCCCGACCGCTCCTCCATCCACAGCATGTCGCCATGCGCGCCCGCGTCGAGCCACGCGCGCAGCCGCCCCGCCGCCGCGGGCGCCGCATCCGCCCGCGCGATCCCGCACGCGGCGAAGCCGAGCGCGCGCGCCTCATGCTTCAGCGCGGCTTCGAGAGACGGGAGGGGCGGCATCGCGCCCGCCCTTAGCACATCGTGCCCGCTGCGTTCGTTCCCCGCGTCAGGAGCCCGGAAGGTGACAAAGGTGACGACACGTCACCCCCCGACCACCCCTCCGCGACGCCGCCGGGCTGGCGAAGCGGGTCCATCCAACAATGAGAAAGAGCGGGGCGCCTTGTGCCGATGCCGGATATTGTACACTGTTTGTTCTTTTTGTCAATGCTTATCTTCTCGCTTGTGCCGCCCTTCGCCCCTGCCATGATGCGGCGATCCCGGCACCGATGATCGCGGTCGCCATATCCTTTTGCGAGTCCCAGACGTCGCCCTGCTGGCCGTTATAATCATCGGCGATTCCAGGCGCGAGGATGATGGTCAGCAGCCATTCGAAGATTTCGTACATCGCGCTGACCGCGCCGACGAACAAGAACGCCGTCCACAGGCTGGCACGCCGCTCCATCCCCGCATGCCGCCGCATCGCCTCCGCGAAGGGCAGCACCCACAGCAGTCCAAAGGCCAGATGCACCAGCCGATCGTAGCCGTTGCGTGCCAGCCCGAATGCGCCGCTGATCGTGTGCCCGGTGAGCGACCGCGCCCATGCGTCATAGGGCACGTTCGAATAGGTGTAGCGGCCGCCAAGCGTGTGGAGCAGCCAGAAGAGCAGCAGCGCGCCCACCGCCTTGTCCGACAAGGGCCAGCGGGCGAGCAATATTGGCGCGGCGAAGATCAGCAGCATTGTCGGCACATGCTGGAGCGGCGCAATCTGCGGGTAAGGCTGGCGGACATTGGCCAACGCGACGGCAAGTGCGAGGATAAGGAGCGCTGCGCGCTGTCGACGCGGCAGGGTGTGCCAAGCGGTGAGGTAGCGGGCCATGCGGAAGCGATGGCAGCACAAGCCGGGCGTGGAAAGAGCTTTGGGCGGGACCCCGGACGAAGGGGAGAGGCATCAGCCGCGCGCTGAACCTAGCGGCGGCGGCTGGCGCCCGATTCCGTTGAAAAACTCGGCCTTGCAGTAGTGCTGGTGGTCTGATTCA
>CAXUGZ010000249.1:0-2707 GCA_964250685.1 uncultured Sphingomonadaceae bacterium | reverse complement strand
ACGATCATCGTCGCGACCGAGCCGCACATCATCCACCAGATGGAGAAGGCCGCGCCGCACAAGACCTTCATCGGCGCGCCGGGGGCGGACGGAAACTGCAATTGCAACATGTGCCCGTACATGGCGATGAATTCGATCGAGAAGCTGTACGTGGCGCTGCGCGACCTCCAGCCGCGCATCGAGCTCGACGAGGCGACCCGCCTCGCCGCCAAACGCCCGCTCGACCGGATGCTCGCGATGGCGGGGAGCAGCGTCGGGCGCGGCGATGTCGGGCGGCCGGTGACGGGGGATTGAGGTGGATCGGTCGCCGCTCGGCCGAGGCGCGATGAGCGACATCGGGGACTTCGACCTCGAGCGGTTCGTCGCGGCGACGCTGGCGGAGGATCTCGGCCCGGGCGGCGACATCACCTCCGCGGCGGTCATCCCCGCCGAGGCGCGCTTCGCCGGGGTGATGGCGAGCCGCGACGCGATCGCGGTCGCGGGGCTGGAGGTGGCCGCCGCCTTCTTCCGCGCGCTCGATGCGGATGCGGCGATCGAGCAACGCGTCGCCGACGGCGCGCGCGTGCCCGCCGGCACCGTGCTGATGCGCGTCGAGGGCCGCGCGCGCGCGCTGCTCACCGCCGAGCGCTCGGCGCTCAACACCGTCCAGCACCTCTCGGGCGTGGCGACGCTGACCGCCGCTTATGCCGACGCGATCGCGGGCACGGGCGCGACCTTGCTCGACACGCGCAAGACGCTGCCCGGGCTGCGCGCGCTCGAAAAATATGCGGTGCGCATGGGCGGCGGCGCCAATCACCGCATGGGGCTGTGGGATGCCGCCATGATCAAGGACAATCACGTCGCGGTCGCGGGCGGGGTGGGAGAGGCGGTGCGGCGTGCGGTGGCGGCGGGGATCCAGCGGATCATCGTCGAGGTCGACGCGCTCGACCAGATCGCCCCCGCGCTCGCCGCGGGCGCGACCTGGCTGCTGCTCGACAACATGGACCCGGCAATGCTGCGCGCGGCGGTGGCGGAGGTGGCGGGCCGCGTGCCGACCGAGGCGTCGGGCGGCGTGCGGCTGGAGACGATCCGCACGATCGCGCGGACCGGGGTGACCTACGTCTCGGCCGGCCGGCTGACCCAGTCGGCCCCGGCGGCGGATATCGGGCTCGATCTGGCGCTCGCCTGACGCGGCTTGCGTTGCGGCTTTGATTCTGGTATGTTCGATCTATGTTCTGGTGGGAGAAGGCGATGCGAGTCGTTTTGCTGTGGATCGCGGCGCTGCTCCTGCCGGCGCTGGCGCACGCTCAATCGCTGGCGCCGCCGCATGCCGAGCTGCCGAGCGCGGACCAGCCGGTCCGCCAGGCGCGCACCACCGGCTATACGCTCGCGCTGAGCTGGGCGCCCGAATTTTGCCATTCGCTGCGGGGCGACCGCGCGTCCAATCCCGAATGCCGGCGCGGCACGGGCTTCACGCTGCACGGGCTGTGGCCCGACGGCGACGGGCCGAACCGCTGGCCGCAATATTGCAAGCCCGTGTCGATCCTGACCGAACGGCAGCTCGAAGCCGGGATCGCCGTCACGCCGTCGCGGCAGCTGCTCCAGCACGAATGGGCCAAGCACGGCAGCTGCATGGGCGATGATCCGGTGGCGTACTTCCAGGAAGAAGCGCGCCTGTTCGGCCGCGTGCGCACGCCCGACATGCGCGCGCTTGCGGCCCGGCGCGGCATCACCGCGCGCGACGTCCAGGCCGCATTCGCCGCGGCCAATCCGGGCATGCGGCCGGGCATGGTGCGCGTCGACGTCAACAAGCGCGGATGGCTGGAGGAGGTGTGGCTGTGCCTCGGGCTCGACCGGCGCCCGCGCCCGTGTCCGGCGGGTCAGGGGGGCGCGGCGCCCGGCCGGACGCTGCGGATCGAACCGCCCGGAGCGGGTTAGAGCGTCTCGATCGTCGCGGTCGCGGGGTGGTGGCGGTCGAGGTGCCGCCGGATGATCCTGAGGTTGCGGCTGTTCGATCGGAAGAAGAAGTCGGGGATCGCGCCCACCCACGGGATCGCGCCGAGCAGCGTGTCGATGCCGACATTGCCCATCATCCGCGCCATCTGCCAGCGTGACATGCCGAGGTTGCGCGCCTCCCACACCAGCCAGGTGCCGAGCAGCGCGCCGATCAGGTCCCCGGCGATGGGCAGCAGATCGAGCATCACGTCGAGCCCGACCGGGCGGTTGATGCCGGGGACGACGAACATCCGTTCGAGCAGATGCTCCATCGTCTCGATGCGGCGGCGCACCGATTGCGGATCGCGGCCGAGCCCCGGAACGCGATCGGCCAGCCCGTCGAAGCGGCGCGGTTTGATGCCCATGCGGAGGGATCGCGCGAGCGGACGGATGGTTCCGCGCGGTGCGGCTTAGCGCGCCGCGCGCAGCTGGTCGAGCGGATGCGCGGCGAGCGCGTTCTCGGCGAAGCGGTCGAGCGACCGCGCGACCAGCGACCAGCGCACCGGCGCTGCGATCGGGATATAGGGGGGGTCGGCCGGGTCGCCGCACGCCGCCGCCGCCGCGCAGGCGAGCGCCGCGCGGCTGGCGGGCGGCGCCACCAGATCGACCAAAGCGAGATCGGCGGGCGCGCCGGCTGGAACGCTGCGCGTGGCGACGCCGATGCGCCGCCAATCGCGCGCGACCAGCGCGAACAGCAGGCGCGCGCCGGGGCCCGCCGGCATCGCCACGCTGA
>CAXUGZ010000248.1:0-2708 GCA_964250685.1 uncultured Sphingomonadaceae bacterium | reverse complement strand
GCCCGCACGGCTTGAGGCTCACGACATATTCGCGCCCGCGCAGCGCGAGCTGGCCGAGCCCGACCTTGCGCTGCTTGCGCAGCGCCTCGCGCAGCACGACGAACGCCTCCTCGGCGAGGTCGTCGGCGGGGACCACGTAATACGGCTTGTCGTAATAGATCGCGTCGATCTCGTGCGCGTCGACGAACTGGGTGAGCTCGAGCGTCTTCTTGCTCTCCAGCTTGACCGCGTCGATCTCCTCGTCGCTCAGCAGGACGTATTTGCCCTTCTCATACTCGTAGCCCTTGATGATCTCCTCGGGGTCGACCGGGCCGATGCCGGGCGCGACCTTTTCATATTTGATGCGCTTTCCCGACGGTTCGTGGATCTGGTTGAACGCGATCGACGCGCCGCTGCGCGTGGCCGAGAAGATCTCGACCGGGATCGAGACCAAAGCCAGCCTGATCTGCCCCTGCCAATAGGCGCGCGCGGCCATGATCGATGCCCCTTGGTCGTTGCGAACGCGATTCAAAGCGCGAGACGGCGCCGCGGTTCCGGCGGTCGCGCGTCACGCCCGGTCATCGGTGCCCCGCAGCGCCTTCAGGGATCGGAAACTTCCTTGCGCTATCGCCGAATCGGCACGGGAGACTATGATGCTGGGCATTTGGTGGGGCGCCCGATGGCGACGCGGTCCGCTCGCCCAGATCGATATGCGCGCGTTCGAGGTCGACGTGCAGGACGTATCGCAGACCGGGGTGCGCTTCGCGTGCCGGCGCGCGCTGGCGGTGGGTCAGCGGATCAGCGTGGAGCTTCCCCGTGTCGGCGCGAAGACCGCGACGGTCGCATGGCGCAGGCAGGACCTGTACGGATGCGACTTCGTCGTGCCGCTGCGCTTCCAGGATGTGCCGCCGGGGTTCCTTGCGCACACGTTGGTCGCGCCGATCGCCTGACGCATCCGGCGCTCTTGATCTGGTGCGTGCGCTCCGGCAGACCGCCGCCTCCTTCGTCGAGAGCACGCGCGCCATGCGACCCGGTCTTGCCCGCTTCCTCCTGCTCGCGCTCGCCGCCGTCCCGCGCGTCACCCCCGCCCAGCCCGCGCCCGCACCGCAGGATCTGTGGCTGGAGGAGGTGACCGGCGCGCGCGCGCTGGATCAGGTACGGACCTGGAACCAGGCCACCGCCGATATCCTCACGCGCGAGCCCGGCTTCGCCGCCTATCGCGATCGCGCGCGCACATTGCTCGAGGACGATCGCCGCATCGCGACGCCCGACGCGGTGATCGGGGAGCGCGTGCTCAATTTGTGGCGCGATGCCGATCATCCGCGCGGGCTGTGGCGGATCGCCCCGCTCGACGGCTTCGCGCAGGGGCACCCCGCTTGGCGCGTGCTGATCGACGTCGACGCGCTCGGCAAGGCCGAGGGCAAGAGCTGGGTGTTCGAGCGCGCGAACTGCCGCGCGCCGGTCTATGACCGCTGCATGGTGGCGCTCGCCGACGGCGGCACCGACGCGGTGGTGGTGCGCGAGTTCGATCTCGCCACGGGCCGCTTCGTCGCGGGCGGCTTCACGCTGCCGGCGGCGAAGAGCGCGGTCGCGTGGGGCGGCCGCGACTCGCTCTATGTCGAGACCGATTTCGGCCCGGGCACGCTCACCAACTCAGGCTATGGCCGCTTCGTCAGGCTGTGGACGCGCGGCACCCCGCTCGCGTCCGCGCGCACGATCGCCGCGGCGGGGATCGACGATGTCGAGATCTCGGCGCATCGCTACGTCGACGGCGCGGCCGCCTACACCATTATCTCGCGCTTCCACGACAGCTATCATGGCAAGGTCAGCCATGTCGCTGCCGGCGGGCGGCTGGTGCCCTCGCCGCTCCCCGACGATGCGCTCGTGCAGGGGGTGCTCGACGGGCGCCTGATCGCGCGGCTGTTCAGCCCCTGGCACGGCGCGCCGGCGGGGGCGCTCGTCGCCTACCGCATCGACGACGTGCTCGCGGGGCGCGCGCCGCAGGTCGAGCAGGTGTTCGTGCCGGGCGCGTCGCAGGCGGTCGAGCAGGTCGCCACCGGCAAGTCGGTGCTGTGGGTCAAGCTGCTCGACGATGTCTCGGGCAAGCTGATCGCGCTTGGCCGCACGGGCGCGGGCGCGTGGCGCGGGCAGGAGATGGCGCTGCCCGGCAACGCCACCGTCGACCTCGCCGACGCGGCGGACACGCGCGACATCGCCTTCGCCACGGTCGAGGGCATGCTGCTCCCGCCGACGCTGTACGCGCTTTCCACCGCCGCGCCGCCGCGCGCGGTGCAATCGCTGCCCGCGCGCTTCGACGCGTCGGGAATGGAGGTGACGCAGCGCTTCGCCACCTCCAAGGACGGGACGCGCGTTCCGTATTTCCTCGTGCGCAGGAAGGGCGCCGCCGGCCCCGCCCCCGCGCTGATCCATGCCTATGGCGGCTTCCGCGTGGCGCAGACGCCGACCTATCTGGTCGACCAGCCCTATCGCGGCGGCCCGGCGGGGTTGTTCTGGGTGGAGGAAGGCAACGCCTACGTCCTCGCGAACATCCGCGGCGGGGGCGAATATGGGCCGCGCTGGCACGCCGCCGCGCTGCGCGAGAAGCGGCAGAACGCCTATGACGATCTCCACGCCGTCGCCGAGGACCTGATCCGCACGGGCGTGACCGCGCCCCGGCGGATCGCGGTGTCGGGCCGGTCGAACGGGGGCCTGCTGGCGGCGGTGGCGAT
>CAXUGZ010000247.1:0-2719 GCA_964250685.1 uncultured Sphingomonadaceae bacterium | reverse complement strand
CGTCGCTTGTGAGGTGTAAGTGGATTGCCGTCATGGCGATCTACCACTTCTCGGCAAAGGTGATCGGCCGCGCGAGCGGATCGAGCGCGCTCGCGTCGGCGGCTTACCGCTCGGCGTCTCGGCTCTATGACGAGCGGCTGGCTCGCACCCACGACTTCTCGAACAAGTCCGGCGTCGTTCACTCGGAGGTGATGCTGCCGGACGGCGCGCCGGAACGGCTCGGCGACCGCTCGACATTGTGGAATGCGGTCGAGGCGGGAGAGGGCAGAAAGGACGCGCAGCTTGCGCGTGAGATCGAGTTCGCGATCCCGCGCGAGCTGGCACAGGCAGACGGCATCGCGCTCGCGCGTGAGTTCGTCGCGGAAGAGTTCGTCGCGCGCGGTATGATCGCCGACCTGAACGTGCATTGGGACATCGGCGTCGACGGCGAACCGAAGCCGCACGCGCATGTCATGCTGACCATGCGCGAGGTTGGAGAAGACGGGTTCGGCGCCAAGGTGCGTGACTGGAACCGAACCGACCAACTGGAGCACTGGCGCGGCGCGTGGGCGACACACGCCAACACGCGCATGGCCGAGCTTGGGATCGAGGTGCGGGTCGACCATCGCAGCTTTGAGCGCCAAGGGATCGACCTCGAACCGCAGCACAAGATCGGCCCCGCCGGTGCGCGGCGGCTGGAGCGCGGCGAAGATGCCGAACGCGCCGCCGACCATGTCGAGATCGCGCGCCGCAACGGCGCGGCGATCGTCGCGCGTCCGGAGATCGGCCTGGACGCGATCACCCACCAGCAATCGACGTTCACCGTCCGTGACCTGGCGCGGATGGCGCACCGTCATTCGGCCGGGAAGGAGCAGTTCGACCAGGTGCTCGGCGCGATGCGCGGCTCCGACCAACTCATTGCGCTCGGCCGCGACGGCGCAGGCCAGGATCGATTCACCACACGCGGCATGATCGAGATGGAGCTCAAGCTCGCGCGTTCCGCCGAGGCGCTTGAGCGGTCCGGCCATGCCGTCGCCGAGCGGCACGTCGAACGCGCGGTTGCTTCCGCCCATGATGCCGGCCTCACCCTTTCCGGCGAGCAGCAGGCGGCGCTGCGCCACGTGACGGATGCGCACGATCTGGGGCTCGTCATCGGCTATGCCGGATCGGGCAAGTCGGCGATGCTCGGCGTGGCGCGCGAAGCTTGGGAGGCACAGGGCTACACGGTGCGCGGCGCGGCATTGTCCGGCATCGCCGCCGAGAACCTCGAACAGGGCTCCGGGATCGCGTCGCGGACCATCGCCAGCCTTGAACATCAGTGGGCACGCGGGCGCGATCAGCTTGGGCGCAGCGACGTGCTCGTCATCGACGAGGCCGGCATGATCGGTTCACGCCAGATGGAGCGTCTGGCGACCGCCGCCGCAGAGGCCGGCGCCAAGCTGGTGCTGGTCGGCGACGCCCAGCAGTTACAGGCGATCGAAGCGGGTGCCGCGTTCCGGCAGCTTACCGAGCGTCATGGCGCGCGGGAGATCAGCGCCGTCCGTCGCCAGCATGAAGAATGGCAGCGCGAGGCTACCCGCGAACTCGCCACTGGCCGCAACGGCGAGGCGCTGGCGCGCTATGCCCAGGCTGGCATGGTGCATGTTGCCGACACGCGGGGAGATGCCGCCAGTGCACTGATCGAGCGCTGGAAGGATGCGCGCGACAGCAGCCCGGCGCATAGCCATACCATCCTGGCGCATACGCGTGATGACGTGCGAATGCTCAATGAGATGGCCCGCGACACCCTGAAACAGGGTGGGCAGCTCGGCGGCGAAATCGCGGTCGAAACCGCCCGCGGCGCGCGATTGATGGCGCCCGGCGAGCGCATCATCTTCTTGAAGAATGACCGCGACCTCAACGTCAAGAACGGCACCCTCGCCACCATCGAACGGCTCGACCCGACGCGGATCGAGGCGCGGCTCGACGACGGCCGCAGTGTCGCATTCGACCTCAAGACCTATGCCGAGATCGACCATGGCTACGCCACTACCATCCACAAGGCGCAGGGCATCACGGTCGATCGCGTCCAGGTGCTCGCCACGCCGGGACTCGACGCCCACGCGACCTATGTCGCGCTCAGCCGTCACCGGCAGGATGTGCAGCTCCATTACGGACGGGATGACTTCGCGTCCCCCGAGCGGCTGGCGGGTGTGCTCGGCCGCGAGCGCGCCAAGGACAGCACGCTCGACTACGCGCATGTCCGCGAGCGGTTCGCCGATGAGCGCGGCTATCGCCCGATGGCAGAACCGGCTGCTGAGCGTAGCGCCTCCCGCGACATACACCGCCGCAGCCCGTTCGCCGGACTCAATCTTGGCCGGGCCGGCGATCGGGCTCCCGGCCCCACCCGCGACTCCTTCAAGGGCCTCGGGCTTGGCCGCGCCGCCGCCAACGTGGCGGCTTCGCCCGCACCGCTCGACCGTGCGGTGCAGAATTATGCGCGGGCAGCGGAGGACATCCGGTCGATGGAGCGCCAGGGCTTGAAGCCGCTCGGCTGGCAGCAGAATGCGTTCGCCCAGGCGCGTGAAGCGCTGGACGGCGTTCGCGCCAGCAGCCACTATGATCTGTCGGCAGCCATCGGCCGCGACCCGACGCTCGTCTCCGAGGCCGCCGAGGGCCGCACCGCAAAGGCGATCCGCGCCATGCAGCTTGAGGCGGAGGTGCGCACCAACCCCGAGCTGCGCGCCGACCGGTTCGTCGC
>CAXUGZ010000246.1:0-2729 GCA_964250685.1 uncultured Sphingomonadaceae bacterium | reverse complement strand
AACGGTGGGAGCCGCCATGGTGTTTCTCCTGACCCGGTTGAACCTCTGCTGAGCGGGAACCGGCAGGAGGGAGACCCTCCGGCGCGGCACCGGTATGGATGCTCCGCATGTGGAATGCGCGCGCCCTTACGCGACGATTTTCTGCTTGGCAAGGCTTGACATGCGAACAAAAAGGGAACACATGGAACTGGATCGCGGTTAACCGGTTTCCCGGCTGTTCCAGATGGAACACCGCACCTGACGGAGTAGGTGAGATGGTTCAGACGGTTGCGACGATGATCTCGCTGCTCATGGCGATCGGTGCTGTGGCGGTGATCGCCGCGAGCATCGCCGACGATTGGGCGGCGCTCCATCGCGCGCTGGCCCCTATCGGCGTGGGCTTCGCGTCGTCGCTCCCTCCCCGCACGCGTCGGCTGGTGCCGGCACCGCGGGCGCGGATCGTGCGCGTCAGTGCGCCGCCGTCTGCGCTGCGCGCTGCCGCTTGAAGCGCGCATAGCTGCGCACCGCGAGCGGGATTGCGCCGGCATAGAGGATGATGAACACGCTGAGCGTCGACCACGGATCGTTGATCAGCGCCGCGCCGCCGAGCCCGATCAGCAATAAGGCCGGCAGCCTGAACTCGCGGCGCAGCCGGAACGATATCCAGCTATAGGTGGCGAGCTCCGAGATCATCAGCAGCGCGACCAGGATCGTCCACGGCGCCACCACATAGGTCGATCGCAGCGCCTCGATTCCGGTCGCAAGCCACAGGATGAGCGGCAGCAGCGCCATCGCCGCGGCGGCGGGCGCGGGCACGCCGGTGAGGTAGCCCGCCGCCTTGCGCGGCTGCTCCTCGGCGTCGATGCGCGCATTGTAGCGCGCCAGGCGCAGCGCGCAGCACGCGGCGTGCGTGAGTGCTATCACCCAGCCGTAGCGCGGCACGTAGCTCAGCGACCACAGGAACAGGATCACCGCCGGCGCCACGCCGAACGCGATCACGTCCGACAGCGAATCGAGCTCGGCGCCGAAGCGGCTCTCCGCGCGCAGCAGCCGCGCGATGCGCCCGTCGAGCCCGTCGAGCATCCCGGCGATGACGATGCAGCCGATCGCCTTCTCCCATTCGGCGCTGATCGCGAAGCGCACGCCCGTCAGCCCGAAGCACAAGGCGAGCGCGGTCACCGCATTGGGGGTCACCGCACGCAGCGGGATCCCCCGCCGCGGGCCGCGCGGCCTCACAAGGCGCGCCCCGTCGCCCGTTCCGCATCGGCCAGCCGCGCGAGCACGGTCTCGCCCGCGATCGATCGCTGGCCGAGCGCGACCTTGGGCGCCGCGCCCGCGGGCAGGTAGACGTCGACGCGGCTGCCGAAGCGGATCAGGCCGACGCGCTGGCCCGCCGCGACCAGATCGCCTTCCTTGACGAACGGCACGATCCGCCGCGCGACCAGGCCCGCAATCTGGGTGAAGCCGATGCGCGTGCCGTCGCTGCCGACGACCAGGATATGCTGACGCTCATTCTCCTCGCTCGCCTTGTCGAGGCTCGCGTTGACGAACTTGCCCGCAATGTAGGCGACGCGCGCGATCGTGCCCGCGATCGGCGCGCGGTTCACATGCACGTCGAACACGCTCATGAAGATCGAGACGCGCGTGCACAGGCCCGCCTCCAGCGCGTCTACGCCGGTCAGCTCGCGCGGCGGCATCACCTCCTGGATCATCGTCACCAGCCCGTCGGCGGGCGCCACGATCAGCCCCTGCCCCTGCGGCACGCTGCGGATCGGATCGCGGAAGAAGGCCGCCACCCAGATCGTGAGCCCGAGCATCAGCCAGCCCAGCCAGTGCGCGACCAGCCCCGCCGTCAGCAGCGTGACCGCGCCGGCGATGACGACGAACTTGCGCCCTTCGGGGTGGATCGAGGGCCAGCGCCAGCGCGCGCTGGGCGTGGTCTGCGCGGACGTGTCCAGGGATGCCATGCGCGCCTTGTACGGGGGGCTGCCGCAGCGAATCAACTTTTTGGTGTTCCGCCGCCCGAACGCTGGGCTAGGAGCGCGCGCATACCTTCATCACGGGAAGCGGCAGGCATGGCGAAGATCGGCGTTAAGACCCCCGTCGTCGAGATCGACGGCGACGAGATGACGCGGATCATCTGGCAATGGATCCGCGAGCGCCTGATCCTCCCGTACCTCGACATCGACCTCAAATATTACGACCTCTCGGTCGAGAAGCGCGACGAGACCGGCGACCAGATCACGATCGATTCGGCCGCGGCGATCAAGCAATATGGCGTCGGCGTGAAGTGCGCGACGATCACCCCCGACGAGGCGCGCGTCACCGAATTCGGCCTCAAGCAGATGTGGAAATCGCCCAACGGCACGATCCGCAACATCCTGGGCGGCACGATCTTCCGCGAGCCGATCGTGATCCGCAACGTGCCGCGCCTGATCCCGGGCTGGACGCACCCGATCGTGGTCGGCCGCCACGCCTTCGGTGACCAGTATCGTGCGACGGACTTCCTCGTGCCCGGGCCCGGCAAGCTGCGCATGGTGTTCGAGGGCGACGACGGCCAGGTCATCGACCGCGAGGTCTTCCAGTTTCCGTCCCCGGGCGTCGCGATGGGGATGTACAATCTCGACGATTCGATCCGCGACTTCGCGCGCGCCTCGCTGAACTACGGGCTCGGCCGGAAGTGGCCGGTCTATCTGTCGACCAAGAACACCATCCTCAAGGCCTATGACGGCCGCTTCAAGGACCTGTTC
>CAXUGZ010000245.1:1667-2835 GCA_964250685.1 uncultured Sphingomonadaceae bacterium | reverse complement strand
TGGTAGCTGCCGATCACCCACAAGGTGCCGTCGTCCTTGAGCACGCGGCGCGCCTGCGCCAGCCAGGCGCGCGTGAAGCGGTCATACGCCTCGAACGTGTCGAAGCGGTCCCAATGATCGGTCACCGCGTCGACGCGCCCGCCCTCGGGCCGGTACAGGTCGCCGCCGAGCTGGAGGTTGTAGGGCGGATCAGCGAAGATCATGTCGATCGAGCGATCGGGCAGCTTGGCCATCTCGGCCACGCAATCGCCGGTGAGGATCGTGTCGAGCGGGAGCAGGGCGAATGCCGGGCGCTCGGCCCCTGCCTTGCGGATCGCGCGCACATTGCCCATCGCTGCCCCCGAGCCCCCCGGCGAGGATGCGATGCTTGAGTCCGCCGCGCGGCATGGTCAAGCCCCGCCGGTCGCGGGGCGCGCCGCCGCCGCCCCGTCCGCGTCGGCCGCCGGCCACCGCGCCACTCCATGTTGAGTCCGCCGCGCTTGGCAGACTCAAGGGCTTGTGGTGTTGCCCGAAAGACTCGCCCGCACGCGATCGCGCTTGAGGCGGTCCCCGGCTGCGGCTAATCACGTCGTCCAGCACTGGACGAGGAACGGGACGCATGGCCGACGGTGGCGCCAAGATGGACATGCCCGCGCACGAGCGGATGTATGGACGCTTCATCAGCGTGTTCAAATTCGGCGCGGTCGCCTGCTTCGTCATCGCGATGGTCGTCATCCTGATCATCTCGCGCTGACGCATGGGGGTGCGCATCGCGGTCCCGGCGGAGACGGCGGCGGGCGAAGCGCGCGTCGCCGCCACGCCCGAGACGGTGCGCAAGTTCATCGCCCTCGGCGCCGAGCTGGCGGTCGAGGCGGGGGCGGGGGCGGGCGCCGCGATCGCGGACGATGCCTATGCCGATTCCGGCGCGCGCGTGGGGGATCGCGCCGCCACGCTCGCGGGGGCGCAGATCATCCTGGGGGTGCAGGGCGCCGATCCGGCGAGCCTCGCCGGGGTGGCGCCCGGCGCATGGCTGGTCGCCGCGCTCAACCCGTTCGGGGCCGGGGAGAATGGCGGGCGCGCGCGCGTCGACGCCTATGCCGCCGCGGGGCTCGAGGCACTGGCGATGGAATTGATGCCGCGCATCACGCGCGCGCAATCGATGGACATCCTGTCCTCGCAGTCGAACCTG
>CAXUGZ010000245.1:0-1657 GCA_964250685.1 uncultured Sphingomonadaceae bacterium | reverse complement strand
GCGGCGGGCGAATATGGCCGCGCCTTCCCGATGATGATGACCGCCGCGGGCACGGTCAGCGCCGCGCGCGTGTTCGTGATGGGCGTGGGCGTCGCGGGCCTGCAGGCGATCGCCACCGCGCGGCGGCTGGGCGCGCAGGTCTCCGCCACCGACGTCCGCTCCGCCACCCGCGAGCAGATCATGTCCTTGGGCGCCAAGCCGATCTTCGTCGAGAATGTCGCGGGCATCGAGGGCGAGGGATCGGGCGGCTACGCGACCGAGATGAGCGCCGAATACCAGGCGGCGCAGGCGGCGTTGGTGTCCTCCCACATCGCCAAGCAGGACATCGTCATCACCACCGCGCTCATCCCCGGCCGCCCCGCCCCGCGCCTGATCTCGGACGCGCAGGTGGCGAGCATGCGCCCCGGCAGCGTGATCGTCGATCTGGCGGTCGAGGCGGGGGGCAATGTCGAGGGCGCGGTCGCGGGCGAGGTGGCGGTGCGCCACGGCGTGCGCATCGTCGGCCACCGCAACGTCCCCTCGCGCCTCGCCGCCGACGCCTCGGCGCTGTTCGCGCGCAACCTCTACAATTTCCTGAGCGCGTTCTGGGACAAGGACGCCGGCCGCCCCGTGCTGGACGAGGAGATCGGCACCGCGATCCGCCTGACCAGGGATGGCGCGGTCGTCAACCCGAGGCTGCTCGCTTGATCCTCCCCTTCAAGGGGAGGGGGACCAGCCGCAGGCTGGTGGAGGGGTATCCCCGCCCGTCGTCGCGTGCCGAACGGCCGGGGATACCCCTCCGTCGGGCTGACGCCCGCCACCTCCCCTTGCAGGGGAGGATCTAGATGCTCCAGGGACCCGAAGCGACGATCCGGCGGGCGCGCGGGCTGCGCAAGGCTATGTCCCTGCCGGAGGTGTTGCTGTGGCAGCGATTGCGCGCTCACTCCCGCTCGCTCAAGTTCAGGCGCCAGCACCCTTCGGGTCCGTACGTCGCCGACTTCTACTGCCATGAGGCTCGGCTGATCGTCGAGATCGATGGCCTCGCGCATGACATGGGCGACAATCCCCGGCGCGACGGGGAGAGAGATGCATGGTTCGCGGCGCGCGATCTTCATGTGATCCGTATCTCTGCCGCCGACGTCCTCGCCGATCCCGATCAAGTGGCCGACGCGATCGTCCGTACCGCCTTGCCCCTCCACCAGCCTGCGGCTGGTCCCCCTCCCCATGCTTCGCATGGGGAGGAACTTTTGGGAGCCGATTGATGGATTTCCTCTCGATCCTGTCGATCTTCGTGCTGGCATGCTTCGTCGGCTATTTCGTGGTGTGGTCGGTCACCCCTGCGCTGCACACGCCGCTGATGGCGGTGACCAACGCCATCTCCTCGGTCATCATCGTCGGCGCGCTGATCGCGGCGGCGGCGGCGGGGTCGCCGGTGTCGAAGTGGCTGGGGCTGGCGGCGGTGGTGATGGCCAGCATCAACATCTTCGGCGGCTTCGCCGTCACCGAGCGGATGCTCGCGATGTACAAGAAGAAGGAGCGCCCCGCGCCCAAGGCCGCCGATCATGCATGAGGCGGCGGTAAACCCCTGGGCGATGCTCGCCTATCTGGTCGCGGGGGTGTGCTTCATCCTCGCGCTGCGCGGGCTGTCGAGCCCGGCGAGCTCGCGGCGCGGCAACCG
>CAXUGZ010000244.1:0-2850 GCA_964250685.1 uncultured Sphingomonadaceae bacterium | reverse complement strand
GGTTCGCGGCTGAGGGGTACCTTCAGCCGACCCTTTTTGCTTTGTGTGGTTCTGCGGGGCGCGCCCCGGTCCCACCCTCATCCGGTTGGAGAGTGACGGTTTTATGCAGATCATCGTGCGCGATAACAATGTCGACCAGGCGCTCCGAGCCCTCAAGAAGAAGCTCCAGCGCGAGGGCGTGTATCGCGAGATGAAGCTGCGCCGCCATTACGAGAAGCCGTCCGAGAAGCGCGCCCGGGAGCGCGCCGCCGCGATCCGCCGCGCGCGCAAGCTGGAGCGCAAGCGTGCCGAGCGCGACGGCGCGCGGTAGGACGCCGGACGATCGGATCGTTCAGACGGCCGTCCGGCGTATCCGCGCGGGCGGCCGTTTTCTTGTGCCGTCCGGTTGCGCCGGCCGCTGGACGTGCGCCGCGCCGCGCGGCAGAAGCACAGCCACAGAATAGAGGGGCCGATCATGTCCGAAGTCACCGCCGTGCCGCTGCGTCCCGTCGCCAAGGGGACGGTGACCCGCGTCTGGCTGGGCGTCGGCGTGGCGGTGCTGCTCGGCGCCGGGCTCGCCTGGGCGGGCACCAAGAAGCAGGTAGCGATGGGGCAGCCGCCCTCTGTGTTCCTCGCCAGGAACGCCCGCGATCACGGCGTCGTCACCACCGCCTCGGGACTGGAGTACAAGGTACTGACCCCCGGCCACGGCTCGAACGCGGGCGCGACCGACATCGTCATGATCGACTATGACGGCAAGCTGCTCGACGGGACGACGTTCGATTCGACCGCGCAGCACGGCTCCGCCGCGATCATGCCGGTCGCGGGCTCGATCCCCGGCTTTTCCGAGGGGCTGCAGCTCATGAACCGCACGGCGCGCTACCGCTTCTGGATCCCGCCGCAGCTCGCCTACGGCGCGCAGGGGGCGGGCGACGGCGTGATCCCGCCCAACAGCGTGCTCCAGTTCGACGTGACGCTGCACGAGATCGCGCCCCAGCAGCCCGGCATGGGCGCGGCCGGGATGGGCGGCGCGGGCGGCATGGGAGCAACCGGCGGGCAACCGTAGACGATCGTCTCCGTAGAGCCGCTCAGTCGCCCAGCTGCGACGCGATGCCGCTCTTGCGCTCCAGCGCCACCTTGGCCATCGCGACGAGCGGATCGGCGAACATCAGCCCGAGCAGCCCGAACAACGCGCCGAGCAGCAGCTGCATGCCCAGCACCAGGGCCGGCGGCAGGTCGACCGAGCGCCGCGCCACCATCGGCACGATGAGGTAGCCGTCGAGCATCTGCACCGCGACGTAGACGCCGGCGGCCAGCGCGCCGATATGCGTGCCCTGCGAGAAGCCGACCAGCACGATCAGCAGGCCCGAGACGATCGCGCCGATATTGGGCAGGAAGGCGAGGATGCCGGTGATGATGCCGAGCAGCAGCGCGAACGGCACGCCGACCAGCCATAGCGCGATCGACACGAACACGCCCTCGGCCGCCATGCCGACCAGCCGTCCCGCCATCAGGCGGCGCAGCGTGCGCGCCATGTCGCTGCTCGTCCGGAAGAAGGTCTCGCGCTTGTCGTGCGGGATCAGCCACGCGAGACCGCGCTCGTAGATGCGCGGCTCGGCGGCGAAGAACAGCCCGAGCACGACGATCATCGCGACGCTCGACAACGCGCCCAGCGCGCTGCCGACCGCGCTGGTCAGCGTCCCGAGCGATCCCATCACCTGCTTGCCAACGGAATTGAGATCGACCCCGCCCTGCGGCAGCACGCCCATCGCATTGGCCCAGCCCTGCAGCCGCGCGATCTGGCTCATGACCAGGGCCTTGAGCGCCTGGAACTCGCTGACCAGCGTCAGCCCGGCATAGGAGAGCACGCCGGCCAGGAAGGCCAGCACGAGCAGCGCGACCAGCGCGATCCGCCAGCCCCGCGCGATCGGCAGGACGCGGCCGAGCAGGCGCGCGCCCCCGTCGAGCATGGAGGCGAACACCAGCCCGCCGACGATCAGGAACAGCGGCTGGGCGAGCACGTAGATCAGCACGATGCTAAGGATCAGCGACACCCAGATGATCGCGCGCATCAGCTCGCGGCGCAGGCCGGGATCGGACAGCTCGACGGGGCTCGGGGTGACGACGTCCCGCCTGGTCGTGTTCGCGTCGCTCATCCGTGCTCCTCGGGCGCGGCCGTCAGCGGCCGGAAGGAGGCGTAACGCGCCGGGGGTGCAGACTTGTTCCCGCCCGCCCGCCACGCAGCGCGGTGAGCCAGCTCACGGGATTGTACCACGCGCTCGTCCCGTCGAGCGAGAAGGTGATGAACTCGGCACGGCCGCCGAGATTCTCCCACGGCACCGGGCCGCCGAGACCCATCTCCTCGATCGGATAGCGGCTGTCCGCGCTCTCGTCGCGATTGTCGCCCATCACGAAGACGCGGCCGGCGGGCACCGTGACCGGGCCGTAATCGTCGCCCGATCCGGGGATGTAACCCATGTCGATCGTCTCGTAGGTCCGTCCCGACGGCAAGGTCTCGCGATACCGCGGGAGCGCGCAATAGGCCCTGCCGTCGCGCAACGTCACGCGGAACTGCGCCTCGTAGCCGTGATCGCACGGCACGTTCGCGTCGACCGGGATCATCGCCGGCGGCTCGGCGGTGCGGCGGATCGGCTGGCCGTTGAGGAACACCGCGCCCTCGCGCACCTCGATCGTGTCGCCCGGCAGGCCGACGACGCGCTTGATATAATCGCTGCTCTCGCCCGGGGGCGTGAGGATGACGACGTCGCCGCGCTCGGGCATGTGGCCGATCAGGCGGCCGTGGACGAAGGGCAGCACGTGGAAGCTCGGCGAGACGTAGGACCAGCCATAGGGGTATTTGCTGACCACCAG
>CAXUGZ010000243.1:0-2887 GCA_964250685.1 uncultured Sphingomonadaceae bacterium | reverse complement strand
CGCGACGCGCGCTCGATGAAGCATTTGCGGTAATGCGGGCAGCCGGCATAGACGCATTCGCCGCGCCGATCGGTAAGCGCGGTCGATCCGGTGCGGCGGAACAGGCTGGGCAGCCAGCCGGGCAGGTCGCCGCCGACCATGTCGCCGTCCTGGCTGTACGCCGCCCAGCGCGCGACGAGCTGCGCCAGGATCGCGGCACGTCCGGTGAACCCGCCTTGCAGCGCGTCCTCGAGGTTGAGCAGGCAGAGATAGTTCTCGCGCCCCTTGCGGATCACGACCTTACGCCGCCGCTCGGCCGCGTCGGGGAAGATTCGCGCGCTTTCGGCCGCGAGCTGGCGCTGGAGCGCCTTGGTGTAGGTCGAGACCCATACCGGCTCGCCCGCATGCGCCGCGTGGAGCGAGGCCGGGGCGAGATAGCCCAGCGTCTTGCCGATGCCCGTGCCCGCCTCCGCCAGCAGCACGTGCGGCCAGCGCGCCGCCTCGCGCGGATCGAACGCGCGCGCCGCGGCGGCGGCATAAGCGCGCTGACCTTCGCGTGGTTCGGCGGCTTCGCCGACGAGGCGCGCGAGCGAGGCGAGCGTGTCGGCCTCGCTCAGCCGCGACGGACGAGGCTCGGGCCGCTCGGGCGCCTCCTCCCATTGCGGCAGACGCGCGAACAGCCAGCGCTCGCCCTCGCCGGGACGCGCGATCAGCGGCGCGACCAGCCCGGCCCACGGCCAGCCCAGCCGCCCGAGCGATTGCGCCGAGGTCCACGCCCCCTCGCGCTCGGCCCAGGCTGGATCGCCCAACGTCGCGAACAGCGCAGCCGCCGCCTCGCGCAGGAAGCCGGCGGCTTCGTTGTCGCCGGCAGGCGGGGCCAAGCCGAGCGCGCGCGCCAGCCCCGCCGGCGTAGGCACCACGAATCGCGCGGGATGGACGAAGGCGTAGAGCTCGAGCAGGTCGAGCCCCGACAGCTCGCTCAGCCCCAGCCGCGCGGCGACCACCGGCGCGTTGATCAGGATCGTGGGCGTCGCCGACGCCTGCGCGATCGCCTCGCCGCGCCCGAGCGGCCGCGTCGTGCCGTCGCCCGCGGCGAGCCAGATGCCGCCGTGCGTCGCATGCAGCGCGGGCAGCGCGACGACGCTCACCATCCGCGCAGCGCCGCGACGAACCCCGCGACGTCAGGCAGGCGATCGAAGTGGATGTTGCCGTCGATATCGGCCGACGGGTCGCCGGGCACGAGCATTACCGCCGCGCTGCCATTGCCCCTGCGATCGACCTGGCCGACGATGCCGCCGAGCACGCGCTCATGCCCGATCTCCATCAGCGGCGTGGCGGTCCATGGCAGGCTCCACAGGATGCGCCGATCGGTGACGGTGAGGCGGATGAACGGCGCGCGCAGTACCGCCAGCACGAAGCCGGGATATTTGCGCAGCAGCAGCGCGATCACCCCCGCCACCAGCAAAGCGAGCACGCTCGTGCTGCCGATCGAGAAGGCGTAATCGGCGGTGCTGCGCGGCGCGGGCCACCAGATCGCCCACAGCAGGATAGTGAGCGTCCACGCCTGCAGCCCGGCGAAGCAGGCCAGCGCGAACGCACCCGACGGCAGCGCGCGAATGCCCGGCCGGGCGATGTAGCGCGCCTGCTCGGCAATCGGATCGAGCCGCCGCATGTAGGGCGCGG
The DNA here is from genome assembly GCA_964250685.1 of uncultured Sphingomonadaceae bacterium. Classification (GTDB taxonomy): domain Bacteria; phylum Pseudomonadota; class Alphaproteobacteria; order Sphingomonadales; family Sphingomonadaceae; genus Sphingomonas_I. Next base: position 1,225 of record CAXUGZ010000243.1, on the reverse strand, counting down.
GGAGGCGGGGTTCGGGCGGCAAGACCTCCATCATGGCGCGGGCCGGAGGGGCAAATGTTTCCCGTCACCCCGGACTTGGTCCGGGCTCCATGGTGACGTGGGAGCATCGTTGGCGGCTGGTGCGGCCCGGTGGACCCCGGAACAGGTCCGGGGTGACGGGAGTGTGTTCGCGGCCGGCCCGATCACGCGCGGCCCCTCCCCGCCCGGCATGGCGGGAAAGCGCTTCCCACGCTTCGGGCGCTCCAATAAGGCACCGGCCCGGATTAGGTGATGCACGAACGAATGGCAAACGACCTGCGCGACGCGGCGCTCGCCTCGAAAGCATGGCCCTATGAGGAGGCGCGCAAGCTGCTCGCGCGCTATCCCAATGGCGCCCCCGCCAAGGATCACGTGCTGTTCGAGACGGGTTACGGCCCCTCGGGACTGCCGCATATCGGCACCTTCAACGAGGTGCTGCGCACGACGATGGTGCGCCGCGCCTACGCGACGCTGTGCGACGTGCCGACGCGGCTGATCGCCTTTTCGGACGACATGGACGGCCTGCGCAAGGTGCCCGACAATCTGCCCAACCAGGCGATGCTGGCCGAGCATTTGGGCAGGCCGCTGACGCGCATCCCCGATCCGTTCGGCACGCATGAAAGCTTCGCGCACCACAACAACGCGATGCTGCGCCGCTTCCTCGACCGCTTCGGCTTCGACTACGAATTCCTGTCCTCGACCGACTGCTATACCAGCGGCCGCTTCGACGATGGCATGCGCGCCGTGCTGCGCCACATGCCGGCGATCCTGGGCGTGATGCTGCCGACGCTGCGCGAGGAACGGCGCACGACCTACGCGCCCGTGCTGCCGATCGATCCGCGCAGCGGCGTGGTGCTGCAGGTGCCGGTCGAGGTGGTGGACGCGGACGCGGGCATCATCCGCTACACCGCGCCCGACGGCGAGACGATCACCGCCTCGGCGCTCGGCGGCGCGGCCAAGCTCCAGTGGAAGGTCGATTGGGCGATGCGCTGGGCGATGCTCGGCGTCGATTACGAGATGGCGGGCAAGGACCTGATCGATTCGACGATCCAGTCGGGCAGGATCGCGCGCGTGCTGGGCGCCCGCCCGCCCGAAGGCTTCAACTACGAGATGTTCCTCGACGAGCATGGCGAGAAGATCTCGAAATCGAAGGGCAACGGCCTCAGCCTCGATCAATGGCTGACCTACGGGCCGCCCGAGAGCCTGG
>CAXUGZ010000242.1:0-2888 GCA_964250685.1 uncultured Sphingomonadaceae bacterium | reverse complement strand
AACCTCGATCGCTACCAGCTCGCGCTCGACGCCATCGCGCGCATTCCGCGCCTGGCCGGTCGGGTGGCCGCCGAGACGCAGCGCTATTGGACGGTGATGGAGCGCCACAAGCTCTACGTCGCCGAGCATGGCGAGGACATGCCGGAGGTCCGCGACTGGCGCTGGGCGCGATGATCGTCCTCACCCTGAACAGCGGCTCGTCCTCGCTCAAGTTCGGGCTCTACCGGGTGGACGGGTCCGATCCTCAGGCGTTGATGACTGGCGAGCAGGACGGGGGCCGCGTTCAGGCGCACAAACCCGGAGGCGCGCCGCTGGCGGGCACGCCGGTAACCGGCGACACGCCGGAAGCGACGATCGCGGCGATCGCGGCGCTGATGGCAAGCGCGAACCTGCCCGCACCCGACGCCGTCGGACACCGGATCGTGCATGGCGGTGCGAAGCTCCGCGCCCACTGCCTGATCGATGACGGGGTGGAGCGCGATCTTGAAGCCGCCACCGCTATGTCGCCCTTGCACGCCCCGGCCGCGCTCGCGATCATCCGCCTCGCCAGGGAAACCTGGCCCGGCATGCCGCAGGTCGCCTGCCTGGACACGGCGTTTCACGCCGACATGCCCGCTGTCGCGCGCACCCTGCCGGTCGCGAAGGAGCTCCGGGCGCAGGGCGTGCAACGCTACGGCTTTCATGGCCTCTCGTGCGAGTCCATTGTGCGGCAGCTCGGCCCGGGCCTCCCGGCACGCAGCATCATCGCCCATCTCGGCAGCGGCGCCAGCATCACCGCAGTGCGTGACGGGCGCTCGATCGATACCAGCATGGGTCTGACACCTTCCGGCGGCGTCGTCATGGCCACGCGCTGCGGCGACCTGGATCCCGGCATCCTGATCTATCTGCTGCGCGAACGGGGCTACGATGCCGCCGCCTTGGAGGATCTGGTCGATCATCGTTCGGGCCTCAAAGGTATCTCATGCGTGAGCGGCGACCTGCGGCAGATCCACCGGGCGGCGCCCTCAAATCCCGACGCGCGGCTGGCGATCGCCGTGTTCTGCATGTCGGTGGCAAAGGCGATCGCGGGCATGGTCGTGCCTCTGGGCGGCGTCGATGCGATCGTCTTCACCGGCGGCATCGGCGAGCATGATGCGAACGTGCGCTCGACGATCGGAGGTCACCTCGGTTCGCTGGGCATCCGACTCGCAGAGAGTTCCAATGCGCGGGCGTCCAGCCGGATCGATGCGCCGGGCTCGCGCTGCCAGGTGCACGTTCTACCCTCGCTCGAGGACGAAGAGATCGCGCGCCATGCCGGAGCCCTTGTTGCGGAACGCGGCTGAACAAAGCGATCGAGGGAACCGCCGCGCGCCTGCGACCGAGCGGCGCCAGATGCAGCTTGAAGACGAAGCGGCGGAGCGTCGCCGGATCCAGCGAGCCGGGATGGTTGGTCGCGGCGATCACCGGCAGCGGGTGGCGGTCGAGCCACGTCAGCCGAAGCTCATGCGGCGCAGGATCGCCGCGTCGATGGTCCCGATCGCATTCGTCGTCCAGATCACCGGAACGGGGTTAGTCTCCAGCTGGCGGTTGACGAACACCTTGCTGCCCGAGCGGCGCTCGAACCAGTCGTTGCCGCTGGGCTTGGTGTCGCCGATCAGGTCCTCCATCTCGTCAAAGAGGAGCGTCGCCTCGCCGCGGCCGGCCAGCAGTCGCTGCGCGGGGCGGAGCGCGTTGACCCGCTCGTAGCGCTCGGGCTCGTCGCCATCCGCATCGGCCTCGCCGACCGCACGCAGCGCGAGTCCGGCGGCGGCGGCAAGCGTGCGGGCAAGCTCGGTCTTGCCGGTGCCGGGCGGTCCATGGATCAGGATGTTGATGCCCGCCGCCCGCTCGGCCACGGCACCACGCAGCAGCCGGACCAGGAAAGGTCTCCGCCGGGAGAGGGCTTAGGCCACCTTCTCGAGCATTTCGCTCGCCTCGAGCCAGCGCCGCTCCGCCGCCTCCAGTTCGGTGCCCGCCTTGCCGCGCCGGCGCATCAGCTCGCTCATCGAAAGGCTCCCCAGCGCGGGATCGGCGCCGGCGGGATCGAACATCGCGTGGTCGAGCGCCGAGCAGGCGGCGGTGAGGCGCGCGATCTCGGCCTCGGCGTCGGCGACGCTCTGGCGGACCGACTGCGCCGCGCCGCGCGCCTTGACCGCCGCGCGGCGCTCCTCCTTGCGCCCCGCGCCGCCCGCTCCCTTGCGCGCGCCGCCGTCGCGCGACAGCACCAAGGCGGTATAATCGCCCAGGCTGCCGTCGAATTCGCGCGCGGTGCCGTCGTCGACCAGCACCAGCCGGTCGACCGTCAGCTCGAGCAGGTGGCGGTCGTGGCTCACCACCACCACCGTGCCGGCAAAGCCGTTGAGCGCCTGCACCAACGCCTCGCGCGCATCGACGTCGAGGTGGTTGGTCGGCTCGTCGAGGATCAGCAGATGCGGCGCGTCGCGCGTGATCAGCGCCAGCGCGAGCCGCGCGCGTTCTCCGCCCGAAAGCTTGCGCACCTCGGTCATCGCCTTGTCACCCGAAAAGCCGAAGCGGCCGAGCTGCGCGCGCACCACGCCCGGGTTCGCGCCGGGGAGGAGCCGCGCCATGTGCTCCACGGGCGTATCGGCGCCGTCGAGCTCCTCCACCTGATATTGCGTGAAATAGCCCACCTTCATCTTGCCGCTGGCGTTCACCTGGCCGTGCATCGGCGCGAGCTGCGCCGCGAGCAGGCGCGCGAGCGTCGTCTTGCCGTTGCCGTTGCGGCCGAGCAGCGCCACCCGGTCGCCCGGATCGATGCGCAGGTTCATGCTGCTCAGGATGGGCGTCTCGGCGACATAGCCCACGCTCGCCATGTCGAGCGTCACCAGCGGCGGGCGCAGCTCGGTGGG
>CAXUGZ010000241.1:0-2922 GCA_964250685.1 uncultured Sphingomonadaceae bacterium | reverse complement strand
GTCGAGTCCTCCGAGCGGGCCGGCCGCTCGGCTTCGGCCGCGTTGCGGGCCTCGATCCGGTCGCGCGCCGGCTGATCCTCGCGCGCCTGATCGAGGAGGCGCGGGACCGCGCGGGCGAGCGGATCGAAGCGGGCGAGGCGGTGCGCCTCGCCGCCGATCTCGCGCGCACGCTCGATCAGCTGATCGTCGAGGAGGTCGCGCCCGCACGGCTCGCCGATGCGGTGCCCGCCGAGCTGGCCGAGCATTGGCAGGCGTCGCTCGACATCCTGCGCGTCGTGCTCGCGCGCTGGCCCGAGGAGCTGGCGCGGCGCGGGCTGATCGACCTGGCCGAGCGGCGCAACCGGCTCCTGGCGGGCACCGAGCGGCGCTGGGCGGAGGCGCCGCCGCAGGGGCTGGTGGTGGCGGCGGGGATCACCGCCGCCGGGCCCGCGGTGGCGCGGCTGCTGCACCGCGTCGCGCGCCTGCCGCAGGGGATGGTGGTGCTGCCCGGGCTCGATCGCGCGATGCCCGACGAGCAGTGGGACGCGCTCGCGGGCGGCGCCGACGCGCGGCCGATCGAGACGCACCCGCAATATGCGCTGCGCCAATTGCTCGACCAGATCGGCGTGGCGCGCGCCGAAGTCGGGCGCTGGCGCCACGGCTCGGACGGCGCCGCGCCCGCGCGCGCCCGGGCGATCGGCAATGCGATGACCCCCGCGGCGTTCACCGATCGCTGGGCCGATCTGCCCGCCGCCGGCCGCCGTCTGTCGGGGGTGCGTGCGCTCGAGCTCGCCAATCCGGCGGCGGAGGCGCAGGCGATCGCGCTAGCGCTGCGCGAAGCGGTCGAGACCCCCGGCCGCACCGCGGCGCTCGTCACCCCCGATCGCGCGCTCGCGGGGCGCGTGGCGGCGCACCTCGCGCGCTGGGGGATCGCGGCAGACGACAGCGCGGGGCGTCCGCTGTCGCTCACCCCGCCCGGCACCCTGCTGCTCGCGATCGCCGACGCGGCGGCGGAAGCGTTCGCCCCGGTCGCCTTGCTCGCGTTGCTCAAGCATCCGCTGGTGCGCGGCGAGGGGGACCGGCTCGACTGGCTGGCGGGCGCGCGCCTGCTCGACGCGGCGCTGCGCGGGCCGCGCCCCGGACCCGGGCTGGCGCAGATCACGCGCTTCCTGGAGGTCGGCGACGCGCGCGAGCGGCGCGTGCGCGAGCCGGCGCTTGGGGCCTGGCGCGCGCTGCTGCCGCTGATCGAGCCGCTCGAGCGCGCGTTCGAGACTCCCTCGCTCGCGGCGTGCCTCGCTGCGGTGCGCGATACCGCCACGCGGCTGGCGCATGACGAGGCGTGGAGCCGCCCCGCCGGCCGCGCCGCCGCCGAGCTGGTTGCGGCGCTGGAGGCGAGCGCGGACGAAGGGCCGCGTCTCCTGCGCGCGCAGGCCTTTCCCGCGCTGCTCAAGGCGATGCTCGACGCGGTGGCGGTGCGCCCGCCGCAGGGCGGCCATCCGCGCGTGTTCATCTGGGGGCTGATCGAGGCGCGGCTGCAGCAGGCCGATCTGACCGTGCTCGGCGGGCTCAACGAAGGCGTGTGGCCTGCTTTGCCCGCGCCCGACCCGTGGCTCGCGCCCGCGATCCGCGCGACGCTCGGCCTGCCGGGGCTCGATCGGCGGATCGGCGCCGAGGCGCAGCAATTCGCCGCCGCCCTGGGCGGGCCCGAGGTGCTGCTCACCCGCGCGCGGCGCGACGCGCGCGCGCCCGCGGTGCCGTCGCGCCTGTGGCTGCGGCTCGCGGCGATGACGGGCGGCCTCGCCCCCGCGCGCGCGATCGGCCGCTGGGGCGACGCGCTCGACCGGCCGGAGGCGTTCCGCGCCGCCGAGCGCCCGCGCCCGCGTCCGCCGGTGGCGGACCGCCCGCGCCGCATCGCGGTGACCAAGCTCGACCGGCTCAAGGCGGACCCGTTCGCATTCTATGCCGATGCGATGCTGCGCCTGCGCCGCTGGGACGGGGTCGACGCCGATCCGAGCCCCGCCTGGCGCGGCAGCGCGGTGCACAAGGTGTTCGAGCAATGGATCGTGCGCGACGGCTGCGATCCCGCTTTGCTGCGCCCGCGCGCCGAGGCGCTGCTGCGCGACACCGCCGCGCATCCGGTGCTGCGCGCGCTGTGGAGCCCGCGCCTGCTCGAGGCGATCGACTGGATCGCGGACGAGGTGGCGCGCGATCTCGCCGCCGGCCGCGTGCCGATCGCCGCCGAGCGCAAGGGCCGGATCGAAGTCGCGGGCGTGACGCTCGACGGCACGGTCGACCGGATCGATCGCCTGCCCGACGGCAGCCTCGCCATCGTCGACTGGAAGACGGGCAAGCCGCCGTCGAAGCGCGCGGTCGCCGGTGGCTATTCGATGCAGCTCGGGCTGCTCGGCCTGATCGCCGAGCAGGGCGGCTTCGGCGACGCGCTTTCGGCCGCGCCCGGCGCGTTCGAATATTGGTCGCTCGCCGCCAAGGACGGCGCGCTCGGCCATCGCACCAGCCCGGTCGGGCTCAACGGCAAGGGCGAAGGCATCGCCGCCGCCGACTTCACCACGCGCGCCGCGCGCGTGCTCGAAGGAGCGGTGGCGCAATATCTCGCCGGCGACGCGCCGTTCGTGGCCAAGCTCCACCCCGAATATGCGCCTTACGCCGATTACGACCAGCTGATGCGCCTGGACGAATGGTATGGCCGCGCCCCGCCCGAGCGCGCGCCATGAGCGGGCGCGTGCCGCTGCTGCAACGGCTGGAGGACAAGCAGGCCGCCGCCTCGCATCCGCGCGCGCAGGTGTGGCTTTCCGCCTCGGCGGGCACGGGCAAGACGCATGTGCTCACCGCGCGCGTCCTGCGGCTGCTGCTCAACGGCGCGCGGCCCGAGACGATCCTGTGCCTCACCTTCACCAAGGCCGGCGCGGCGGAGATGGCCGAGCG
>CAXUGZ010000240.1:0-2925 GCA_964250685.1 uncultured Sphingomonadaceae bacterium | reverse complement strand
GAGCGGATGGCCGATCGCGAGCGCGCCGCCGTCGATATTGACCTTGCCCGCGTCCAGCCCGAGATCGCGCATGCACGCCATCGCCTGGCTGGCGAACGCCTCGTTCAGTTCGATCACGTCGAGCTTGCCCGCCTCGACCGCGCCGCGCTCCAGCACCTTGCGCGTCGCGTCTACGGGTCCGATCCCCATGATCTCGGGCGCGCAGCCCGCGATGCCGACCGATTTGATCCGCGCGAGGATCGTCAGGCCATGCGCGCGCGCATAATCCTCGCTCGTCACCAGCACCGCGCTGGCGCCGTCGGTGAGCGGCGAGGAGGTGCCCGCGGTGACCGATCCGTGCTGGTCGAACGCGGGCTTGAGCGCGGCCAGCCCCTCGGCGCTGGTGTCGGGGCGGATTGCGCCATCCTCGCTCACCACGCCGGTCTTGGTGGTGATCGGCACGATCTCGTCGGCGAGCTTGCCCGATGCGCGCGCGGCGGCGGCCTTCCGCTGGCTGCCGACCGCGAACGCCTCCTGCGCCTGGCGGGTGATCTGATATTTGGTGGCGACGTTCTCGGCGGTGTCGCCCATCCCGATATAGGCGGCGGACCGCTTGGCGAGGTCGGGGTTGATCAGGGGATTGTAGCCGCCCATCGGCACGCGGCTCATCGATTCGACGCCGGCGCAGACGAACACCTCGCCCGCGCCGATCTGGATCTGGCCCATCGCGATGTGGATCGCGCTCATCGAGGAGCCGCAGAAGCGGTTGACCGTCATGCCGCCGACAGAGATCGGCAGATCGGCCAGCAGCCCGATCAGGCGCGCGACGTTCGCCCCCTGCTCGCCCTCGGGAAAGGCGCATCCGACGATCACGTCCTCGATGTCGGCGGGGTCGATCGCGCTGCGTTCGATCAGCCCGCGAATCACCTGCGCCGCCAGATCGTCGGGACGCACGCGCGCCAGTCCGCCCTTGCCGGCGAGGTGGAAGGGCGAGCGGGCATAGCCCGCGATGACGACGTTGCGCATGACTTTCTCTCTCCAGGGCGCGGCGGCGAGACCGCTCGACAATGTCTCTAAAGGTGCGTTAGTTTCCCTATACGTCAAGCTGGTTTTGAGTCACAAGGCGAATCACGCGCCGCACCGCTCGCCGGAAGAGCGGGCGGCGCGCGAGAGGATGAGGAGAGGTACGATCTTTATCGCGTTGCTCATGGGCGTCGCCGCGGCCACCGCTCCCGATGCCGCGATCGGCCGCTGGCGCACCGAGACGCGCAGCGGGATCGTCGCGATCGAGCGCTGCGGCGGATCGATCTGCGGCAAGCTGGTCGATTCGGACGGGCTGCGCGCCGACCCGAACCTGCTCGACACGCACAACAAGGACGCGGCGCTGCGCGGTCGCCGCCTGATGGGGCTGCCGATCCTCGGCGGCTTCACGCGCGGCGCCGCGGCGTGGACCGGCGGCACGATCTACAACGGCGACGACGGCGGCACCTACAAGGCGACGGTGACGCCCGCCGGCGCGGATCAGCTCAAGGTCAAGGGCTGCATCATCTGGCCCTTGTGCAAGACCCAGACCTGGACGCGCGTGCGATGAGCGCGTCCGCGACACGAACGAAAACGAAAACGAAAACGGAGAGAATGATGACCAGGCTTTCGATCAAGACCGCTTTGATCGCCGCGCCCCTGCTGGCGGGCGGCTTCGCCACCGCCGCGCATGCGGGCGCCTTCTACCTGCAGGAGCAGTCGGTGCGCGGCGCGGGCCGCGCCTTCTCCGGCGAGGTGGCCGATCAGGGCGTCGAATCGCTGTGGTGGAACCCCGCCGCGATCGGCGGGATGACGGGCGGCGAAGCCTATGCCGGCGTCAGCGCGATCCTGCCCAGGGGCAATGTCGACAACGTGAACACGCTGATCGTGCGCCCCGGCCAGGCGCCCGCGGCGGTCGGCGGGGAGCAGAGCTCGAAGGATCCGATCAACGACGGCTACCTTCCGTCGGGGGCCGTGGCTTATGCGATCACGCCCCAGATCGCACTCGGCCTCGCGGTGACCTCGCCGTTCAGCTTCACCACCAATTATTCGGGGACGAGCTGGGCGCGCTACACCGCCGACAAGACCAAGCTGCGGACCTACGACATCCAGCCATCGATCGCGTTCATGCCGTCGCCCGCGATCAGCCTCGGCGCGGCGTTGAACGTCGAGCATTCGGCCGCTGGCCTGTCCAATTCGCTCCCCAACCTGTCGCCTTTGCTGCCCGACGGGCACCAGACGCTGCGCGGCAAGGGCTGGGACGTGGGCTTCACCGTGGGCGCGCAGGTCCACGCCGGGCCGCTGACGCTCGCGGGCAGCTACAAGTCGAGCATCAAGCACACGCTCGACGGATCGGTCACCACGGCGGGGCTGATCAGCGTGCCCGGCGTGCCGCTCGCCTCGCAGAACGGCGTGATCGCCGCCACCGCGCGCTTCCGCACGCCGTGGCAGGCGATCGCAGGCGCGCGGCTCAAGGTGACGAACGCGCTCACGCTCGACGCGCAGATCGTGCGGCTCGGCTGGGGCAAGTTCGACGCGATCAGGCTCGGCGCGCCGCTCAACGTCGCGATCCCCGAAAACTACCGTGACACGTGGAGCGTGGCGGGCGGTGCCGATTACATGGTGTCGCCGATCTGGACCGTGCGCGCCGGCATCCAGCATGACGAGACCCCGACGCGCGACGGCCAGCGCGACGCGCGCGTGCCCGACGGCAACCGCTGGAACTTCGCGGTCGGCACCAGCTACGACGTCATCAAGAACGTCACGATCGACCTCGCCGCCAACTATATCGACGTGAAGGACGCGAGCGTCGACCGCACCACCGCCGCCTTCGCGGGCACGCCGGTGCAGACGCCGATCCTCGTCAACGGCCAACTCGACAAGGCGCATGTCGTCGTGCTGGCGATCGGCGGGCGCCTGAAGTTC